>DAOWFV010000034.1 GCA_030637805.1 Acidobacteriota bacterium
AACGTGCTCGCTCTGGCGCCGCGGCGCTGCCTGATGATCGAGGGCAACCCGATGACCAGGGAGCGCCTCGAAGGCGCCGGCTGCGAAGTCGTCACCTACCGCGGGAACGAGCTCTCGCTCAAGGCCGAGGGTGGCGCCACCTGCCTCACCCGGCCGATTCTCCGCTCGAGCTCGTAGTCGATATGTGCTCGCGAAAATTGACACCGATCACGGCCGGTCATAGGTTTTCATTGAGGGCAGCCAGCCTGCGTGATTCATGAAGTTTCGTTGTGCGGCCGCGAAGTTGGCTATCAGCTCGGCTCGGCGGGAGACGGTTTGAAAACCACGACACGAACCTCACCGGTTCGCAGTCCGTGCAGCAACTTGCGGGCCGCGGCTATGACCGTTGCTCTCGTGGCGGTCGCGGGTACCGCTCACTCACAGCGGCTCGAGGAGGTCGACAAGGCCGATGCCGCCGGCAGGAACCTTCTTCAGGTCGCGTTCACGCCGCTGTATCAGAAAGCGATCGAGGCCGGTGAGGACACGGGAAGCTACGAGCTCGACATCGTCGGCTCGCTGGTGGCCTTCGACGGTGACGGTGGTTTTTTTGGTGACGGCCGGATCGTCCTCTGGGCCCTCGCCCTCGACAACCTCGGCAATCTCCATCCAGCCTCCGTGATGGCCGTGAAGGCTGGTCTGCTGTGGCCGACCAACGACGTCGTCGTTCCGGGCTCCACGACCTCCCTGCCGCTTCTCGCGTGGGCCCAGCGCTGTGCCGACGACCGCCTCCAGGTATGGGCCGGCAAGCTGTGGCCGCATCTTTTCTTCGTGAAGCAAAATCTCACCGGCGACAATCCGGTGGGCTTCATGTCGCGGCTCATCTCCAACGACATGGCGGCCCGCTACTACAGCCTCACCGGTCTCGGCGTCTTCGCCGAGTACTCCGGGAAGGAATGGTTCGTCAAGGGGGCCTTCGTCGACGCCCAGGCCGGGGCCGAGCTCGATGTCTCGAGTTTCGCCGAGGGCCGATGGGCGTGGGTGGCCGAGGCCGGTTGGCGGGCGGAGCGAGCCAGCGGCGCTACGTCGTTGTCTGCCTTGGTCTCCGTCGTCGACGACACCGACGACGTCGAGGGGGAAACCGCGCACTCGCTCGCCTTCAGCCACGACCTGGCCCGCTCGGAACACACCGTCTTCGGCCGTTACACCTACCGCAGGGGCGGGGCGCCGCTCACCGAGTCCGGCGTGCCGCTCTCCAAACCGCTCGACAGGAGCGCCTTCGTGGCCTGGGCGTGGAACCGCCCTTTCGGCTCGGATCGCCAGCAGCTCGCCGCCGCCCTCGTGTACGGTGAACCAATCGAGTTCACAGCCGCCCTCGGCTTCAACAATCAGTACGGCGTCGAGGTCTTCTGGAAGTTCCGCGTTGGTGAGTGGCTCGAGATCACCCCCGATCTCCAGCTCGTTCGTAACCGTGACAACCACCTCGAGATCGTGCCGGGGCTCAGGCTCCGGCTCGCCAAGACCTTTGGATTCTGATCACACCCGCAAATCTCACCCATTCCGTTGTGAGCGTGGCGCCACCTGCCTCACCCGGCCAATTCTCCGCTCGACACCCCGCAATCCGGCGCGTTGAGCCGGGTCTGGATCGCCTCGGCGACGCCGAGGTCGCCGTGGCCGGCTGCGATCTCGATACCCCGCCGCCAGGTCTGATCAGCCGCCGCATGCCGGCCGACCCCTTTTAAAGCGACACCCAACGCCAGGTAGGCGGCGGAGTGCGACGGATCAGAGGCGATGGCCCTTTCGAAATGGGCGGCCGCCTCCTCATGGCTGCCCTTCTCGAGCAGGATCTCACCAAGACCAAAGTTGGCCACAGCGTCATCCGGATCGACCTCGAGGACCCGGCGCAGGAGCGCCTCCCTGCGGACGCGCTCCGCCTCCTCGCCCTCCGGTCGCGCACTTTCGTCGTGGTCGATCGGCTTGCGCCGGCCGCGAACAGCCGCCGCACTGGCAAGCTGCAGCTCGTCCTCGGCCTCCTCGATGCGGCCAAGCTGGGCGTAGAAGCGAGAGAGATTGGCATGGGCCATCACCGAGTGGGGATCCGCATCGGCGAGTCGTTGCATGAGCTCAATTCCGAGATCGAGCTCTCCGCGTCGCCCGCGGATCACCCCCAGAGACTCGTAGGCATCACCGAACTCTGGGCAGACGACGATCGCTGCCTCGAGCAGGGCGATCGCCGCGTCCTCGTCGTCCGCGGCGAAGCGGGCGACAGCGCTGCGCCAGATCTCGGCGGCGAGGTCTGCAGGCTCCGGTGGGTGAAGAGCGGGCAGCTCTCCAACCCGTGCCTCGAGGACCGCACCGTCGTCCAGGGTGCATACGAGCAACCGCCCAGGCACACGGAAGTCGCGAAAGAGCAGCACCTCGAGCAGCGTTTCTCCTTGCCACTCTGCCGCAGCGAGAACTCTGCCTCCACGCCGCCCCGCCACCTCGAAGTCTTGGCCCGCCGGATCGGCGATGGAATTGGCCACGCGCAGCAGCATCGAGGCGTAGGCAGCGCCCCGCCGCGTGTCGATCTTGGCGACCGTTTCCTGTCCGAGATAGCATCCCTTGTCCCGGCTGACGGCGGTGCTCATGAGGACGGTTTCGTTCACCAGCTGTCCCTCGCGGACGTTGACGCCCCACCTCGGCAGACCGGAGAGGAGGCCCAGCGGCTCGAGAAGGGAGGCCTCGACCGGCGGGATGGAAAGGGCCGTGTCGTCCCAGGTCACGAATCCCCGCTGGGCGTAGATGGTGAGGGGAATACTGCGCTCGTGGGGAAGACGGGGCAGGACCTCAAGGGCGAGCGGGCCGAGGGCGAGCCGCATATCCCCGCCCCCGACCATTTCGATCGCCACGTCGTCGGCGATGATCCTCGTCTCGAGGGCCTCCTGGGTTGCGGAGAGGAGCTCCTCGGGAGCGAGCAGCAGAAACGAGTCTGGTCGCCGATGGAGAAAAAATACCGACTGCAACCGTCCGGATACATCCAGGAGGGCGGACAGCTGGCTGTCGCCGTCACCGAGAGCGCGAAGATCCGAGGTCAGCTGGGAGTGGAGAAATCGTTCGCGATCGCCGCCTGAGACGCGAAGCAAGCCCCAGCCGGGAAAGGGGCAAAGCCCTCCCTCGAGCCGCAGCCGGTCAAACGGCGAAGGACTCGCCACAGCCGCAGGTGTTGCGCGAGTTCGGGTTGTCGAAGACGAAACCCCGGCCGTTGAGGCCATCGAGGAAGTCGAGCGTGGTGTCCTTGAGATAGACGGCCGACTTCGGGTCGATGAAGAGATCGAACCCGTCATGACTCTGGACGTGGTCGTGCTCCCTTTTCGTCCCGAAATCCATCGAGTACGACAGGCCGGAGCAGCCGCCACCCACGACCCCAACCCGCAAGCCGGCGCCGGCGGCCGGCTCCTCTCGAGCAACGATCTCCTTGATCTCTCTCAGCGCGCGGTCGGAGACGACGATGATCTCAGCCATGCTCGTGACCCTCCACCAGCTGCCGCAGCCCGCCCTCCGCGGCGAGCTCGGAGACGATGTCGTTGCCGCCGATGAATTCTCCCCGTACGTAGACCTGCGGAAAGGTCGGCCAGGCCGAGTATTCCTTGCCTGCAACCCGGATACTCTCGTCTGAGAGCACGTCAAAGGTCTTGTAGGGAACGCCGAGCGAGTCGATGATCCGAAGGACATTTGCCGAAAAGCCGCACAGGGGTTCCTCGGGCGTGCCCTTGATGAACAGGAAGAGGTCGGCCGAGCCCACCATCCGCTCGACCCGCTCAAGGGGACTGGCGTGCGGGTCGGGCTCCCGAACCGGTTGGCTGTTGCCCGTGACCGCCGCGGGGTGTGAGGCGATGCGAAAGGGATGAGCTCTGGGGCTCTCATCGTTCATCGTGGGCCTTCCTTCAATTGACGCTCATGATAGGAGTCGAGGGTCACGGTCTTCAGACGGACCGCATGGACCTCGGCGGTGTCCAGTTGCTGCTGGAGATGGCTCATCACCAGCCGGTGTTGATCGAGGAGGGGTTTGCCGATGAATATGTCGCTGGCCACCAGCACCGCCAAATGGTCGTCGGTGCCGGTCATGTCCCTGACCTCGACGATCGCGTCCGGCATCCGGGCGGCAAGCAGCTCCTGAACATTCTGCACTCGGCTCATGAACCCCTCCGTCACAACTCGATATCAAAAACCTGAGACGCGGACTCAATATTCCATAATATTGTCAGAATTGACTCAATGCCGAAGTGCTTCATGAGGCCGATTTTCAGGGGCTGAGTCTCTCGCGGGCCTCCATCCCCCAAGCTCTCAGGTCCTCAAGCCCACAGATCAACCCCCACCTTTGCCGGGGCGCCCTCCACCTCCCGAACCAGCCGTGGAACGAGGTATCCGGGAAGTCGTGAGGCCAGCCCGGCATGGAGACGCCGCGCTTCGTCCTCGGGCACCGCGAAGTGGGCCGCGCCCTCGACCGGGTCGAGCATGTGGAGGTAGTAGGGAAGCACGCCTGTGTCAAAGAGGACCTCGCTGAGATCGACGAGGGCGTCGACCGTGTCGTTCACCCCGCGTAGCAGCACGGCCTGGTTGAGCAGCGTGGCGCCGGTGGCCGCCAGTTCCCCCAGGGCTCGCCGAACCTCATCGTCGATCTCACGGGCGTGGTTGGCATGCACGACCACCACAACCGGCATCTCGACGCTGCCCATCCAACCGACGAGCCCCGCGTCCACCCGTTGCGGGAGAACGATCGGCAGCCGGGTGTGGATTCGCAGCCGGCGCACGTGCGGCACCGCCGCCAGGGCCTGCACCAACTCGCCAAGGGGGCCGTCGGCCAAGGTCAGCGGATCGCCGCCGGAGAGGATCACCTCGGAGATCTCGGGATCGGCGGCAATCCTCCCCACTGCCGCCTCCCAGTCACCCCCGGTGCCGAGCTCCGTATAGGGAAAGTGGCGGCGAAAACAGTAGCGGCAGTGGATGGCGCAGGCGCCAGTCGCCACCACCAGGGCGCGGCCGTGATACTTGTGGAGCACCCCGTCCTCCGGCGGCCGGCGCAGCTCGCCGACGGGGTCGGAGGTGAAGCCTGCAGCCGGCCGATCCTCGAGGTCTACCGGCAGTACCTGACGCAACAGCGGGTCCCCGGGGTCCCCCGGCAGCATGCGTGCCACGAAGCCCCGTGGTACCCTGAGCGCGAATCGGCGAGCGGAAAGGGCGGCCTCGGCGGGCTCGCCGAGGCAATGCGGCGGCAGCTCGAGCAGTGACAGCAGTTCCTCCACATCGCACACCGCGTCGGCGAGGAGCTTCCTCCACGCGCCGGCAGGCCAGGGGGCGGCACTCCCGTTCTTCACGCCGCGAAGTCTCGCAGCTAAGTATGATCTGCGCAACTGCAGCAAGGAGAAAGTGATATGGCTTCTTACAACCTGAACCAGGTCAAAGTGGGACTCAAGATCCTGGTCAACGGCGATCCCTGCGTCATCGTCGGCTGCGACTTCGTCAAGCCCGGCAAGGGACAGACCTTCACCAAGGTCAAGTACAAGAGCTACAAGACCCAGCGCGTCAACGAGAAGACCCTCAAGGCCTCCGACTCCTTCGAGGGCGCCGACGTGATGGAAAAAGAGATGCAGTACCTCTACACCGACGGCCACACCTGGACCTTCATGGATCAGGGCACCTACGAGCAGGTGGAGGCCGACGCCGCCGCGATTGGAGACAACCGGCAGTGGCTCAAAGAGGAGGACCTCTGCCTGGTGACCCTCTTGGAGGGCAATCCGATCGTCGTCACCCCTCCCAACTTTGTCTTCCTCGAGATCACGGATACCGACCCCGGAGCCAAGGGCGACACCTCGTCGGGGGGTAACAAACCCGCCACGCTGGAGACCGGCGCGGTGGTCCGGGTGCCCCTCTTCGTCCAGCTCGGTGAGAAGGTCAAGGTGGATACCAGGACGGGTGAGTACGTTTCGCGGGCGTGAGGCCGTGTCCGACATGATTTCGAATTTCGAATTTCGAATTTCGAATTTATCGGCGCGGGGAGGCGATCAGAGTGTTGGTACCTGTTACCCGCGTTTGGGTGCGCCCTTTTCGGGCCCGCATCCCCTTCCCAGCAAGTTGGCCGAGCCGAGTCAGTGGGTTCCGAAACTAAAAACTAAAAACTCAAAACTCAAAACTGACCCTCCCGCGGCCCGCAGATGAAGACTCCACCGAACGACTGGCGCCCCTCCGCCTCGATGGAAACCCTCCGCCTCCGCGCAGAAATGCTCGCCCAGATCCGTGCTTTCTTCAGCGCACGCGAGGTCCTCGAGGTGGAGACGCCGTTGCTTGCCGCCGCGTCGGTCACCGATCTCCATCTCCAGGCCCTGAGCTGCCGCTATCGCGGTCCCGGCGCCGACGGCGGGCGGGAGCTTTTTCTCCAGACCTCGCCCGAGTTCGCTATGAAACGCCTGCTAGCCGCCGGCAGCGGGCCGATCTTCCAAATCTGCAAAGCGGTGCGCGATGGAGAGGCAGGCCGGCGGCACAACCCCGAGTTCACCATCCTCGAGTGGTACCGCCCGGGCTGGGATCACCACCGCCTCATGGACGAGATCGACGAGCTGCTGGGAGAAATTCTCGGCACCCGGCCCGGTGAACGGTTGACCTATGCAGAGGCTTTCGAGAGATACGCCGCAATCGACCCCCATTCAGCCTCCGACGAGGCTCTCCGGCTGCGGGTCGAGGCCCTGGGGATGGACAGCACCGACGGGCTTCGACGAGACGACCTCCTCGATCTGATCCTGACTCACGTCATCGAGCCAAAGCTCGGCCACTGCCAACCCACCCTGATCCACGATTACCCGGCGTCGCAGGCGTCCCTGGCCAGGGTCCGTCCCGGCGACCCGTCGCTGGCGGACCGTTTCGAGGTCTTCGCCGAAGGGGTGGAGCTCGCCAACGGCTACCACGAACTCGTTGATCCTGAGGAGCAGCGGCGCCGCTTCGAGGCCGATCTCGAAGCCAGGCTCCACGCGGGTCTGCGGGAAGTGCCAATTGATGAGCGTCTGCTCGCCGCCCTCGAGCACGGGCTCCCCGATTGCGCCGGCGTCGCCCTCGGCCTCGACCGGCTGCTGATGCTCAAAGCCGGCACGCGCGACATCGCCGACGTCCTCGCCTTCCAAACCGATCGGGCCTGACCGGGCCTCGCGCCGTATGGACATCGCCGTTCAAATCGCTGTCTTCTTGATCATGGGCATCGTCGGCCTCGATCTGACCCGGACAGACTTCGGGCGGCTTACCGAACGTCCAGCGCTTATTGTCGTCGCCACCATCGCCCAATGGCTGTTACTTCCAGTGGTCGCCTGGGCGGTCGCCTGGATCCTACCGCTGCCGCCGCACATCGTCGCCGGGATGGTGCTGCTCGCAGCCTGTCCGGCAGGCGCCATCTCCAACTACTACACGCTGATCGCTCGTGCAGACGTGGCGTTGTCGGTGACCCTGACCGCCATTTCCGCTGCCGCATCGGTGGTGGCGCTGCCGCTGATATCAGCGGCTGGATTCATCCTGCTGCTCGACGAGGCGGCACGGGTGAAGGCGCCGATCCTCCCGATGGCGATCCAGCTCACCCTGAATCTTCTGATTCCGGTGCTCCTCGGCATGTGGCTGCGTGCCAGGTTCCCCGAGTTCGTGACCCGCCACCGGACCGCGACTCGTCGACTAGGCGATGTGGCCCTGGTCACGACCGTCGCGATCCTTCTCTTTGGGCTCGGTGGGGGAGTCCTTGAAGATATTGGCGCGACGATTCTATCGGCAATTGTATTCACCGTCGTCGCCGCGGGTGCTGGTCTTATCGTCGGCCTGACGCTGCACGCGGACCGCCGCCAGCTCCAGACCCTGGCGATCGAGTTCGCGTGTCGCAACACTGCCATTACTATTCTCATCGGGGTCGTGGTGCTCGACCGGCCCGAGCTGGCGGTCTTCGGGTTAGTCGTATTCCTCACCCAGATACCGATGGTCCTCGGTGGCGTCGCCATGGCGAACAGAATGCGAACCTAACCCGTCCTTCTCACCAGGTGCAACATTTTGCACCTCGCAGTGTATCCCCCTTACCAATTCTGGCGGCTGGCTTGCACAAATAACATATCGAGAACGAGTTAGATCCAGGAATCCACTTTCGGATCGACTGGCACGTATCTCGCAATATGAGAAGTCACGATGGTGAATCCTGGCGACACGATCCTGAGGAAGGGGCTTCTGTTCGCTGTCGTGCTGCTCGGGATCTCGTCGATCTGCGGTGCTCAGTCGGCCGGGTGGGGGCTGTGGTCGGGGGTGCTGCTCCGCGATGTTCGACCCGACTCCCGGTTCGACTACTCGGGCGAGTACCAGGTGCGACTCACCGACGATCTGAAAACGCTCAAGAGCCACTTCTTCGAGGTCAGCGGCTACTACAAAGCAAACCCGAAGCTCGAGTCGAACTTCGGCTACCGCTTCACGATTCGGCCCGACCGAAACGAGAGTCGTCTGTTTGCCGGCCTTTTCTATCGAACGACGCTCGTCGAACCCAATCCGCAATCAGGCAAGTTTGGGCTCAGGCTAACCCAACAGCTGATGTACCAGCGGGATCTCAACGCAGACTTCAATGACATCCTGCTCAACTCCAACACCGTGCGTTACGCACTCTATCTGACGAAACCATTCACCCCCGTCTGGCACGGCCTCGCCATCGCCGGCGCCATGTACACCTGGAACGCCGAGTACTCGGGTTTTGAAAAGCTCCGTGCAGCGATCGGGGTGCGTCTCAGAAGACCCAACAACGACGGCATATTA
Source organism: Acidobacteriota bacterium (assembly GCA_030637805.1). Taxonomy (GTDB): domain Bacteria; phylum Acidobacteriota; class Thermoanaerobaculia; order Thermoanaerobaculales; family Sulfomarinibacteraceae; genus Sulfomarinibacter. Next base: position 8,776 of record DAOWFV010000034.1, read on the forward strand.
CTGCTGTTGGTCCGCGAGAGAAGAAACCAACCCAACTCGACAGTCACATCGACCATCGTCTGGTTGCGATACGAGGCAGTCTTCTGATCGGCAGCTTCCCGGTGTGGAAATGTAGCCCATAGCTTTCAGCCCAGAGCCTACGGCCTCTGTATTCCCAACTTCTTCATCCTCGCCCTCAGCGTGCTCGGGTTGAGCCCCAGCCGTTCGGCCGTGTTGCCCCTGCCCTTGACCTTCCAGCCGCACTTGTCGAGGGTTTCGACGATATGGGCACGCTCGACGGCCTGCAGGTCATCACTCTCAGCATCGATTGCGGAGGGTGCCTGCTCGCGAACAAAGGCCTCGTCCACCACCAGCGTCTCACCGTCGGAGAGGATGACCGCCCGCTCGATGACGTTGGCGAGCTCGCGGACGTTTCCCGGCCAGTCGTAGTCGGCCAGCGCCTTGCTGATCCGGTTGGGGATGCGACGGATCGTTTTGTGCACGCCGATCTGGTGCCGCCGGACATAGTGCCAGACCAGAAGGGGAATATCCTCCCGGCGGTCGCGCAGCGGGGGCACCTCGATCGGCACCACGCGGAGCCGGTAGTAAAGATCATCTCGAAAGCGGCCGTCCTTGATCGCCTCGATCAGGTCGCGGTTGGTCGCGGCAATCACCCGCACGTCGACCGACCGGGTCTCGTTCGAACCCAAACGCTCGAACTCCCCATCCTGCAGCACACGAAGCAATTTGACCTGAAGGTCCAGGGGCAGATCGCCGATCTCGTCGAGGAAGATCGTGCCGCCGTCTGCCAGCTCGAATCGACCGATCTTGGCCTTCACGGCGCCGGTGAACGCGCCGCGTTCGTGACCGAATAGCTCGCTCTCGATCAGGGTCGCAGGCAGTGCGGCACAGTTGACCTTGACCATTGGCCGATCGGCGCGGTCGCTTTTTCGATGGAGGATTCTGGCAACCAGCTCCTTGCCGGTGCCGGTCTCGCCGAGGATCAGGATCGTCGCCTTGGTGGGCGCCACCTGCTCAACCTGGTACAGGACGTTTCGAATAGGTCCACTGCTTCCCACGATCTCCTCGAACCGGCCTTCGGTGGCGATTTCCTGCTCCAGGTATCGCGACTCGGCAATCAATTTTCTCTTGAGGGTCTCTACCTCCACCAGCGCCGACCGGAGCTGGCGCTCGGCGTCCCGCCGCCTGAGCGCGCTGCCGAAGACATGGGCGAGCAATTGCAGGCGATCCACCCGCCCGGTGGGCCAGGAACGGGGACCCGAGAGGACCCCGAAGGTGAGAACTCCGAGGACCTCTCCCGCCACCTCGACCGGAATCGAGAGATGGGCCGTTGTACCCATCTCGCGAAAGGTCTGCAGGTCCACGGAAAATTCCTCGCCCCCCAGGTCGGCGAGGCACGAAAAAGAGAAGGCCTCGCCGCGGAGCACCGTTTGCAGGGCGGCGGGGATTGTGGCGGCCCAAACGGTTCCCACCGGCACGATCTCTACATCGGGCATCGACCACGAGTGGGTGACGCGCAGCTCGACGTCTTCGGTGAGCTCGCTGATCTGAGCCCGGTCGGCCCCGACGAAGCGACCGAGCTGTTCGAGCGCCTCCAACAAGGCGTCGTCGATCTCCTCGGCCTGCAAACCGGCAAATGTCGCGGAGATGTCTCCCACCAGACGTTCGAACTCCAATAGCTCTTCGACCGATGAAACAGTCCGCCTGGTTCTTTTGCCCCCCGCTCTCTCGCTCATGTGAGAATTCCTTTCCGTTTCGCCCCCATATCTCACCAGCTTCCTGCTGCCGCCGATGGCGCACCTCACTATCCCCTCCGGAGATATCGGGCAGTATTTTACACCCAAGGTGCAAAATAATACACCTGTTGCCTCGCCCTGAACCCGCCGCTGCGGATCTTCCAGCGTCAAGATACCTCTCCTGAAAGACTTGTAACACTCGGGTCAACCTCCTCGAGGTTGGCACGAGATCTGCTCACTGAATCTCATAGTGGCAGTTCGAATCCTGGAACAGGACCGCAACGGCAACACGGTCATTCGTGTCGACGGTTGGCTCGACGGCTCGGAGGAGGCTTCCGTACTGCTCCGCGTCGTCCGGTCCGCGCCGGGTCCAGTCGTCGTCGACCTCAAGGAGCTGCGGACTGCCGACGCCAGCGGCGTTGCTGCACTCCACACCCTCGTCAGGGAGGGTGTGGAGCTCAGCCGAGCGTCGGACTACATCAAGCTGCTGCTCGGCGGCAGCATCGTAAAACCAAAGACAGGCGCGTGATGACGCGCACGGAGGACGCATCATGAATCTTCGATCCCCTTTTGTTCTTGCTCTGGCACTTCTCCTACCGGCGGCTGCCCTCGCGGCGGGGGACGAGGACTGGCCGCGTGAGATCGAAACTGCAAAGGGCCTGGTCGTGCTCTATCAGCCCCAGGTCGACGTCCTCGAGGGCGATGCCCTTTCGGCGCGGGCCGCGGTGTCGGTCAAGCCCACGGGGCAGGACGAGCCGATCTTCGGCGCAGTCTGGCTCGAAGCCAGGATCGACACCGACTTCGAGGCGAGGATCGTGACCCTGGAGGATGCCCGCGTGCCGCAGGTGCGGTTCCAGGATGCGACCGACGAACAACAGCAGGAGCTGGCCGAACTGCTCACCGCCGAGATCCCGGCCTGGGACATCGAGCTGTCGCTCGATAAGCTGATGGCCTCGCTCGAGATTGCCGAGCAGCAGAGCCTGGCGGCAACGAATTTTGACGACAGCCCGCCGGTCATTCTCTTCACCGACGAGCCGACGGTGCTGATCTCCATCGACGGCGAGCCTCGTTTCCAGGAGCTCGAAAAAACCGGCGTGCAGACGGTTATCAATACGCCGTTCCTGATCGCGCAGGATCCCGATAAGACAGACCGCTACTACCTCTACGCTGGTGCGGATTCCTGGTACGAGGCCCGCGCCGTCAACGGCCCGTGGAATTCAACAACCAAGGTGCCGAAGAAGATCAAACAGCTCGAGCCCGAGGATGAGGAGATCGAACCCGAGGACGAGGCAGAGTCTCCCGATAAACTCCCCGCTATTGTTGTAGCAACAGAATCCACCGAGCTGATCGTCACCGACGGCCAGCCGCAGTTCCTGCCGCTCGGCGACGGCTCGCTCCTGATCATCAAGAACACAGAGAGCGATGTACTGCGCGAAAACACTACCCAACGCATCTTCGTACTGCTCTCCGGACGCTGGTTTGCAGCCAAGTCCACCCAGGGACCGTGGGAGTTCGTACCATCGGATGCGCTGCCTGAGAGTTTTTCCGAGATCGACCCCGACTCCGATTACGGCTACCTCCTGACCTGGGTCGCCGGCAGCGAGCTGGCGGAGGAGACGTCGCTGGATTCCTACGTGCCACAGACCGCCGCCATCAAACGCAACGCGACGATCGAGGTCAGGTACGACGGCGAACCCAAGTTCGAACCGATCGAAGACACCTCGCTCCATTACGCCGTCAACACCGAGTCGCAGGTGATCCAGGCGGGCTCAGGGTATTACTGCGCCGAGGATGGAATCTGGTACGTGGCCGACGATCCGAAGGGTCCGTGGCGGGTGGCCACCGAGGTGCCCGACGAGATCTACACCATCCCGCCGTCGAACCCGAACTACAACGTGACCTATGTTTATGTCTTCGACTCGACACCCGAGGTGGTGTATGTGGGCTACTACCCGGGATACACGGGCAGCTATCTCTACAACGGGTGCGTGGTCTACGGCACCGGCTGGTACTACCGTCCGTGGTCCGGCCGGTACTACTACCCCCGTTACCGGACCTGGGGGTTCAATGTGCGTTGGAACCCGTGGTACGGCTGGAGTTTTGGCTTCGGCGTTTCTACGGGGCGTTTCACCTTCGGCATCGGCTATGGCGGTTGGTACCGCCGCGGTTGGTGGGGGCCACGCGGTTATCGCGGTTATCGCCGCGGCTACAACCGCGGCTGGCACCGCGGTTATCGAAACGGGAACCGCGCCGGCTACCGAAACGGCTACAGGTCAGGGCGACGTGACGCTGGGCGCAACATGTACCAACGGAGCAACAACGCTTCGAAGGTCGCGGCAACCGGGCGGACCCAGAAGGCGCGCAGCCCCGGCGCCACCACTAACCGGCCAAACAACGTCTACACCGACAAGCAAGGCAACGTCTATCGGCAGGGTTCGGACGGTAACTGGCAGAAACGCGACGGCGGCCAGTGGTCGAAGGCCGATGTCGGCCAGAAGGCCCAATCTCGGGCCGATTCGGCCGCCAACCAACGAGGTGAAGCGGGCAGCGGCGATCGTCAACGCCCCTCGAGCTCTGATCGTGGCACGCTGTCGAGCGGTGGAAATCTCGCGAACACCGGGGGCCGTGGGGCGGCAGGTGCCGCGGCTTCAGGAAGTGGATCAAGCCACCGCCCATCCAGCGCCACCACCCAGCGATCGTCGAGTCCACCAAAGAGCAGAGGCAGCTCGTCTGTGAACCGGAGTCAACAGTCGCGCCAGCGTGGGTCGCAGCGAACCCAGAGCGCACCTCGAGGCGGCTCTCGAGGGGGCGGGCGACGCGGTGGAGGAGGACGAAGGTGACACAACGCCATTCGACTAATTCTCGCCGAACTCACTTCGGCCGTCAGACCTTGAAGAGAAAGAGAATGAATGAGGAATTGGGAATGAGGAATGAGGAATTCCGCCACCCGCCCCGGTTGCAGCGGAACATCACTGTGATGTCGATGTTGGTTTTGATCGTTTGCCTCCTGATTCCCGCTGTTGGACAGGTGGCGGAAAACGGGGAGGTGGTGATTGCGGTGGTGCGGGATGGGCCTCCTCCCGGTCAGGACATTGTCCCGCTGATCGAAGAGGAGCTGGCTCTGCACCTGCCGAGAGGAACGGTCGCTCGTTTCAAGGTCGACCCTGAATTCGACGCCGGTTGGGACCCGCAGCTCATCGATGGTGCGCTCGCTAAAGCACTGCAGGACCCCGAAACGGATCTGGTGCTCGTGACCGGTTCGCTGGGCACGGTTGCAGCCGCTGGCATGGAGCTCACAAAGCCGGTTGTGAGCGCTTTTCTTCAACGCGCCGATCTCTACCCACTGCCGTATGCAGGCGAGGACCGATCACCGCTCGACAATCTGGTGTTCGTGGTGCAGTCCCACCGGGCCGCGCGCGAGGTGGAGGTCTTTCGTTCTTTGGCGGACTTCGAGACATTGCACGTTCTGGTGGGAGCGGAGGAGGTGTCGCTCCTCAGGATGGCTGAACCACCGCTGGATGACGTGCCGGAGATGGCCGGTCTGCAGCTCGAGGTTGTCTCGGT
>DAOWFV010000189.1 GCA_030637805.1 Acidobacteriota bacterium
AATTTCGAATTTGTCGGCGCGGGGAGGCACCCAGCGATATTGGGTCGTGGTGCCCGCGCTCGAACCCCAGGAATCGAAAACGAAGACCTCAAAACCCGCCGACGGGAGCGGAAGTGGCCGCAGCCGGGGATCGCCGGCGAGCGGCCACCCGCTCACGGCGGTGGGTCACGGCGCCCGCAGGGCGCCAGTAACTCAAGACTCAAAACTCAGAACTCGGCCTTCAATACCCTTCAGGCGTCAGTCGACAGACCTTCCGACCTGGAGGCAGGATGACGCCAATCTGCGCCGATGTTCCTCGCTTCGATCGAGAGTTCTTTGATGCGGAAAATAGCTTCAGCCGCATCGGCTCGGGGGCCCTCGGCGGCAAGGCATCCGGCCTCCTGCGCATCCGCGAGGAAATCCTGAGCCGTATCGGTCCCGACGAGTCCCCCTACATCCAGGTCGCGGTACCCACGGCAACCGTTCTCACCACCGAGGTCTTCGACCTCTTTATGACCCGCAACTGCCTCGAGGATCTCGCGTGTTCGGATGTCTCAGACGACCGCATCGCCCACGCCTTTCAGCAGGCCGAGATGCCGGCGGAGTTCGTCGGAGATCTTCGCGCCCTGGCCGGTTGCGTCCACACACCCCTCGCCGTGCGCTCCTCGAGCCTCCTCGAGGACGCCCTCGACCACCCGTTTGCCGGGGTCTACGGCACGAAAATGATCCCCAACAACGAGGTCGAGGAGGACGCGCGCTTCCGCCGCCTGATGGAGGCCGTGAAGTTCGTCTACGCGACGACGTTTTTCGCCAGTTCCAAGGCCTACCTGCGATCAGTCGGCCGAAACCTTGGTGAGGAGAGGATGGCGGTGATCGTGCAGGAGGTCGTGGGCCAGCGCGTCGGCGACCGCTTCTACCCCTGCCTCTCAGGTGTGGCCCGCTCACACAACTACTACCCCACCGGTCACGCCCAACCCTCCGATGGTGTGATCAACCTCGCGCTTGGGCTCGGTAAGACGATCGTCGACGGCGGCCTGAGCTGGCACTACTCGCCGGCCTTCCCCGCCGCACCGCCCCCGTTCAACGACCTGGGAGAGCTCCTGAAGAACACCCAGACCCGATTCTGGGCGGTTCACATGGGTGAGCCGCCGCCGCACGACCCGATTCGGGAGACCGAGTATCTCGTTCAACCCGGTCTCGCCGAGGCGGAGGCCGACGGGGCGCTCCGCTACCTCGTCTCCACCTACGACCCGGGCTCGGACCGTCTCAATCCCGGCCTCGACGCCCGCGGCCCGCGGGCGCTCACCTTCGCACCCTTGCTCGGATCACGTCTGATCCCTTTCAACGACCTGCTGAAACGGCTCCTCGGGCTTGGTGAAGTAGCTCTGGGTGGGCCAGTGGAGATCGAGTTCGCCGTCAATCTCCACCGGCGCGACGCTTTGCCCGCGCGTTTCGGTTTCCTTCAGGTTCGACCGATGATGGTGGGCGGCAACCGGGTCGACGTGGATGCGGATGACTTGGTCGGAGAACGCGTGTTGCTGGCCTCGGAGACGGTTCTCGGAAACGGCAGCCGCAACGACCTCGGGGATGTGGTTTTCATCCCGCCTGAAGCCTTTGATCCCGCCGAAACCCCTGCCATCGCCAAGGAGCTCGAGGGCATCAACAGGTCCCTCGTGGAGTCCGGGCGGCCCTACCTGCTCATCGGCTTCGGACGCTGGGGAACATCCGATCCGTGGCTTGGCGTGCCGGTGGCGTGGGGACAGATCAGTGGAGCCCGGGTCATCGTCGAGGCGACCCTACCCAAGGTCCAACCCGACCTCAGCCAGGGCTCGCACTTCTTCCACAACCTGCTCAGCTTCCATATCCTCTACCTGTCGGTGGAGCACGACGGGCCCTTCGAGATCGACTGGCAGTGGCTCGCGCAACAGCCGGTGGTACGATCAACAGGTCACGTCACCCACGCGCGCCTCGCCACGCCCCTCGAGGTGCGCGTCGACGGCGGCGCCGGCCGAGGAGTGATCGTTTACCGCAGTAGACACTCGGTGAGAGGATCGGGCTAGGCGATGACTGAGCACGAACGCACGGTTGACGGGCTGCTCGCCTCCCTCCAGGAGCGTGCCAAAGAGCTGAACTGCCTGTACGAGGTCGAGCAGATACTCTCCCGCTTCAACCTCCCGCTGGAGGAAGTCTTCAAAAAGGTCGTGGAGGTGATCCCGCCCGGCTGGCAGTACCCGGATATATGTCAGGCGATCATCGAGTTCGAGGACAAGGAGTTCAAGCTCGAGGACTTTCGTCCGACGCCCTGGGTTCAGGCCGCCGACATCGTGGCCCGGGACCGGGTGGTGGGACGGCTCAGCGTGTGGTACCTGGAGGAGCGGCCCGAGGAGGATAGTGGCCCATTTCTGAAGGAGGAGGAACGGCTCATCCGCACCATCGCCGAACGCCTTGGCCACAGCATCCTCTTCCATAGCATGCATCAGATGCGACAGCAGTGGGAGGAGGCGAGTCGCGAGCTGGAGGCCGAGAAGGAGGACCGTTGGCGCGGGCCGATCGAGCTCTTGCGGCGCTCCGACCGCGATCTCTACCTCCGCATCGCGCGCAAGATGGTCAACCACCTGTGCTGGGCAGGTGTGGACGGCGGCCAAGACCTCCTGCAGGAAATCTACGGCACTTCGCCGACCGATCAGCCGCCCGATCCCAACTACCCCGCCCGCCCCCGCACCGTCAACGAAGAGGTCCTGCTGAGCGGCAAGCCTTTCGAGCTGGCGAGGAAGTTCCTCGGCGTCGACCAGGTGTTGGCTCTCACCCGGGACTGGGTCATGGAAGACAAGGCGAGCTTCCTGCCCAAGGTCCTGAATAATCCGCGAGCGGCACTGGCCGAGGTCGGCGTGGCGCTGCGCCGCTTCCACCACCTGCTCGCCGACGGCGCGGACCTGCCCCACGCCACCCTCAACGGCATCCTCGTCTCTTTGATCCGGCGGTTCCTCACCGATCAACTGGTTACTATCTCCATCGCCAAGGAGTACATCAGGACCGAAGACTTCCTCGATCTGCTCGACCGGGTCATCCTCTCGGACGCCAGTCACGGCAAGCTCGGCGGCAAGAGCGCCGGCCTCTTTCTCGCCGAGAGAATCCTCCGCAACAACGCAACCTCCGAGCTCCCCGTGGGCGAGATCAAGGTCCCGCGCAGCTGGTACGTTGCTTCGGAGGGGATGATGAGCTTCATCGAGTACAACGACCTCGAGGAAGTGCTGCAGCAGAAATACCGGGAGATCTCCCAGGTCCGAC
>DAOWFV010000115.1 GCA_030637805.1 Acidobacteriota bacterium
ACGTCGGCAGCGACCACGGCGCGTGGCTGGGTGCGCAGCGGCAGGAGATCGCTCGCGACAAAGGACGGGCGTTGGAGGCAGCCGAGCGAGCCGTCTACGGCGCCGGGGTGCCCGCAGACCTCCTGACCGAGCTCGGCGCGCCGGCGGCCTCAGCGGCCGACTCGATGGTTCGCGTTGCCGGGGATGGTGCCGGACGGATCCGATTGGCTTGGGAAGACGCCGAGGTGGCCATTCGGTTGCCCCTGGCCGGTTCTCACCAAGTGGAAAACCTCCAACTGGCCGTCTCTCTCGCCCTCGAGGCGGTGGACCAGGGGCTGCTTGCGGGTCTCGAATCAACGCGGGTGCGGGAGGCCCTGGAGGTTCTCGAGTGGCCGGGCCGTCTCAGCGTCCACCGGGTGGCGGGGCGTAGCGTGCTCGTGGATTGCGCCCACAACCTGGAAGCGGCACGCTCCCTTGCAGGGTATCTCGATGGCGTCGACCGGCGATACAACCTTCTGTTTTCGTGTCTCGATGACAAACCGGTCGAGGCCATGGCGGAGATTCTCGAGCCTTTCGTGGGCAAGATCGCCGTGTGCCCGTTGGCGGACGAGCGCACCCTGCCGCTCGAACAGCTGGCGTCGGCATTTCCGAATGCGGTGCAGGCGAACTCCCCTCTTGAAGGACTGAAGCTCCTCAGCGATCCGGTGCTCGCGGCTGGCAGCGTGCGTCTCGTCGGAGAGTTGCTTGCCCAGGCCGAGGAGACGTTGGCATCGTGAACCCGGAGCTTCCCCGCCGCAGTTCTCGGCTCGCAGACGAAGAGGCGAGGCGCCTCGTCCTGGTGGCCACGCTGTCGGTGGAGGCCACCCGACGGCGACCCGTGGAGGAGGATCCCAGCGAGTTCCGTCTCGCCTTCCAGCGCGACCGCGATCGCGTCCTCCATTCCCGGGCATTTCGTCGCCTCAAGCACAAGACCCAGGTCTTCGTCCCCCACGTGGGCGACCACCCGAGGACCAGGCTGACCCACACCCTCGAGGTCGGTCAGCTGGCGCGAACCATCGCCCGCGCTCTGGGCCTCAACGAGGATCTTGCTGAGGCCGTGGCCATGGGCCACGACCTCGGCCACACCGCCTTTGGTCATACCGGGGAGACGGTCCTCAACAATATCCTCCACGGCGAAAATCCCGAGGTCTCCCTGCCCCCGGAGGTGGTGGCGGAGGTCGGAGCATTCAAACACAACTACCAGTCGTTGAGGGTGGTGGATCTCCTCGAGCACCGCTACCCCAAACCGGGCCTCAATCTCACCGACCAGGTGCGCGAGGGGATTCTCAAGCACACCTCGTGGAAGGTGGATTATCCTTTCCCTTTGCCCAATCGTGAGGGCCTCTATCTCGATCGGCCGTGTCATCTCGAGGGGCAGGCTGTGGCTGTGGCCGACGAGATCGCGCAGCAGACCCACGACCTCGAGGACGGGCTCCGGGCCGGCTCGGTGCGCCTCGAGGCCGTAGAGGAACTCGCCGTCGCCCGCCGGGTCATCGACGAGATCGGTCCCGGCTACCACGATGAGCGGAAGAGCTGGCAGCGTCAGAACACGCTCATCCGCGGCGTGATCAGGCTCTTCGTCAGCGACGTCATCGAGACCTCGGCCGAGCGGATCGCAGGCTTCCTCGAACGCCACGGCATCACAAACCATGCGGCCTTCGCCGCCCGCTCGCGCGAGGTCTCGCAGACCACGGTGTGGTTCTCCTCGCGGACCGAGGAGCTCTTCACCGAGCTCAAGGCGTTCATCTATGGCAGGATCATCAACGAGAGCCGGGTCAATCGTCAGGACTGGCGCGCGCGCAAGGTCGTCACCGCTCTCTTTCGCGCCTTTTGGAGGGAGCCGGTCGTGCTGCCCCCCTACGTCCTCATGCGCGCTCGCGACGAGCTCGATCTTCTCTATCTCCGCGACCTTCCCCTCGATCGCGTTGCGGCGACGGTGGCCGCCCGGTACCATGTCTCCCCAGGGTTCGTGCGCCTGATTACGGACCACATCGCCGGGATGAGCGATCGATTCGCTCTCGAGGAGTACGAGTTCCTCGAGTCGCCGTCGCCGGATCAACAGATTTAGGAGACCAGATGATCGTCGTTGCCTCAGACCACGCCGGGGTTGGCCTCAAGGCCCAGATAATTCGGGTTGTCGAGGAGAGCGGCCGGCAGGTACGCGACCTCGGCCCGGCCGACGAGAGCTCCGTGGATTACCCGGACTTCGCCCATTTGGTGGCCGAGGCGGTAGCCGGCGGCGAGGCGCAGATGGGAATCCTCATCTGCGGCACCGGCATCGGCATGAGCATATCGGCAAACCGCCACCCCGGGGTGCGGGCCGCGCTCTGCCATGACGCCTTCACCGCCGAGATGGCCCGCCGCCACAACGACGCCAACGTGCTCTGCATGGGTGCCAGGGTCCTGGGTGTCGGCGTGGCCGAGCAGATCACACGGGTCTTCCTCGACAGCGAGTTCGAGGGCGGCCGCCACCAGCGCCGGGTCGAAAAGATCGAGATCGAATGGGAGGAGTCATGACCGACGCCAGCCTCAAGGAGCAGTTCTTCCAGGTTCACGACCGTCTGGTGGAGGAGGCCGACCCCGAAGTGGCCCGAGCCCTTCAGGACGAGCGTCGCCGCCAAAACGAGGGTCTCGAGCTGATTGCTTCGGAGAATTTCGTCACCCCGGCGGTGATGGCGACGATGGGGTCGGTGATGACCAACAAGTACGCGGAGGGCTATCCGGGTCGCCGCTACTACGGAGGTTGCCAGTACGTCGACGTGGGCGAGGAACTCGCGCGCCAACGCGCCAAGGAGCTCTTCGGCGCCGAGCACGCCAACGTCCAGCCGCACTCAGGGGCGCAGGCCAACATGTCGGTCTACCTCGCGGTGCTGCAGCCCGGTGACACCATGCTCGGCATGGACCTCACCCACGGCGGCCACCTGACCCACGGCCACCCGCTCAACTACTCGGGCAAGGAGTTCGAGGTGGTGGCCTACGGCGTCGACAGGGAGACCGAGACCATCGATTACGAGCGCCTGCGCGAACTGGCCCTCGAACACCGGCCAAAACTCATCGTCTGCGGCGCCTCCGCCTACCCGCGGACCATCGACTTCGAGCGTCTGCGGAGCATCGCCGACGAGGCCGAGACGCTCCTGATGGCCGACATCGCCCACATCGCGGGCCTCGTCGCCGCCGGCCTCCATCCCTCGCCGGTGGCGCACTGCCAGTTCGTCACTACCACCACCCACAAGACCCTGCGCGGACCGCGCGGCGGAATGATCCTGTGCGGCGAAGAGTGGGCGGAGCGGATTGACAAGGCGGTTTTCCCGGGCATTCAGGGCGGACCGCTGATGCACGTCATCGCCGCCAAGGCGGTGGCCTTTGCCGAGGCCCTGAAGCCCGAGTGGAACGCCTACCAGAAACGGGTGGTCGAAAACTCCGCTGTGCTCTGCGAGGCGGTCAAGGAGCGCGGTTGGCGGATCGTCTCCGGCGGCACCGACAACCACCTCTTCCTGATCGATCTCGGCGCCGACTTCATCTCCGGCAAGAAGGCCGAGCGCTGGCTCGGGCTCGCAGACCTCACCGTTAACAAGAACACCGTGCCCTTCGACACCCGCAAGCCCTACATCGCCTCCGGCTTGCGCATCGGCACCCCGGCGGTGACCACTCGCGGCATGGGACCCGACGAGATGAAGACCATCGCCGAGCTCCTCGATCGGGTCCTGCGGGCTGACGAGGACAAAGAAGACGAGGCCAAGATGGCCGCCTTCACCGCCGAGATGGAAGCCGTCAAAGCCGAGGTCCACGCACTGACAGCGAGGTTTCCGCTGTATTGAGTTCTTTGAACTCAGACCCACCGCCACCGGCTCTGCCGGCGCCGGTGGGTCTCCCTCGTGGCATCCGCCTGGCCCACTCAAACTCCCGCCCCCCACCCCCACTCGCCCGCCCTCAGAAATCCACACGGGGCCTCGCTTTGCTCGGCACCCTGAGGATTTCTGAGGGGTGGGATTTCTGAGTCATCGCACGGTTGCCGGGAGTGTTCTGAAGGATTTGCTGCGTCATCAGGTCGACAGCGTGCGGGTTGCAGGTTTTTGCTCGCTCTAGGCGACAGCTGTTTCTGATGATTCAATTGATACCTAGATTTGATCCCCACCCGTCATCGAGGAGGTTGCCCCAGAGTCGATGCGGAGGCAAACCTGCCGGCCGTCGGGGTGCTGCGCGTCAGTTCCGTCAAGAGAATGTAGACCCGTACCTGGCTTCAGCCCGCCACCCACGAATCCCAGCTTGAAGCGCTGCTGGGACAGAGCAAAGCGACGTCCCACCGCAATTCGCGCAGCGAATTGCTGCTATAGGTCCTGTCGCTTAAAAACCCACACGGCGATGCCGAGCGGAACAACGATCCACGCGGCGACTATGGCGAGGCCGATCGCGGTTGCCATGGTTGCCGAGCCCATGAGCTTGATGAGGGTCGCGCCGGCCGGGCCGAAGAGGGGAGGGCCGCCGACCTGCAAGAGGCAGAGCACCCGCACGACGTCCACCGGGTTGCCGCCGAGACCGATGAGGAGCACGGTCTTGGCCAGGTTGGGAGGCAGATATAGGGTCGTGGCCAACATCAAAAGTCCGTACACGAGCTCGAAGAAGATCCAAACCGCGATAGCGATGCCGAGGGCCACCGGCCGCCGGCCGGCGAGGAAGGCGATGAGCACCGACAGACCGGTGAAGACCGCCGCCAGCAGGCAGGAGAATCCAACCACCAGGAGGTATGTCCCCGCCCCCTCGACGCCGATTGACGCGGCGATGATGGCCCCGGGCAGCCCGAAGCCGATGGCCGCTGCGGCCAGCACCGAGATCAGCAGGCCGAGGTATTTTCCGACAACGATGTCGCGCCTCGAAATCGGTTGGGTGGCGAGAATCTCCAGATACTCCCGGTGGGTCAGGAAACTGAAGACGCCGAGCAGGAGGGCGAACAACGGCAG
>DAOWFV010000030.1 GCA_030637805.1 Acidobacteriota bacterium
ACTCATGGATCAGACCGAGATCGAGAAGGACGGAGTCGAAGCGAGCATCGGTTACCTTGTAAATCTCCAACGCCCGCCGCAGGCCGTCCTCGCGCAGCAGACCTCCCTTGACCAGCCATTCACCGAATGCCTTGTCGCTCATGCTCCTCCGGTTCCGCTAACAGAGAATATCAAAGCAGTTCCAGTTCCCGTTTTTTGCGAGGTGAAGGAGTTAAGGGTTACGAGTGAAGGGTTAGGAGTGAGGAGGAGGAGTCAAGGCCCCCGGGGGGCCTATTGTGTCCAGATCGTGGAGACCGTCTCCAGGAAGCCCATAACTCAAAACTCAAAACTCAAAACTCTCAACTCTCCCCGCCTACAACGTGGAAATCGGGTCCACGTCGATCACACGCCGTACGCCCCGTGGCACCGTCTGCGCTTCGATTTTTTCCAACATCCCGCGCAGCAGCTCCCGGTTGGTCGCCGACAGCAGGAGCTGCCAACGCCAGTGGTTTCGAATCCGCTCCATCGGCGCAGGTGCGGGTCCGCGAAGGCGGACCCTCTCCGGAACCGGCGTCACGGCCCGCGCGGCCGCTTCCGCACCATCCCTGGCCAGACGTTCGCTGGTGGCCTCGAACCGGACCAGAGTGAGACGAGTCACCGGGGGGTAGAAGAAACTACGCCGGAAGGCGAGCTCTTCGGAGAGAAAGGTCGTCACATCATGGTTGCAGGCGAGGCGGACCGCGGGGTGTTCCGGATAGTAGGTCTGGATCACGACCCGCCCGGGTCGTTCGCCGCGGCCCGCGCGACCGGCGACCTGGGTCAGAAGTTGGAATGTGCGCTCGCCGGCACGGAAATCCGGCAGGCCGAGCATGGCGTCGGCCGAGATCACGCCGGTCAGGGTGACGTTGGGAAAGTGGTGCCCCTTGGCCACCATCTGGGTGCCGATGAGAACCTGGACGGTGCCGGCCGCGAACGCACCCAGCGTGTCCTGGAGACCGGAACGCCGGCGCACGGTGTCGCGGTCGAGGATCGCCGACGAAACCTCGGGCAGAAAGCTCCGGAGGTGGTGGGCGACCTTTTCGGTGCCGGCGCCGACCGCGTCGAGGAGGTCGCCGCCGCACGCCGGGCATTTCGACGGCGCGCGCTCACGGTGGCCGCAGTAGTGGCAGCGGAGATCGCCTGACCGCTGGTGGACGACCAGCGACACCGAGCATGCCGGACACTCGACGCGATGGCCGCAGTCGCGGCAGAGGTATATCGGCGCCCATCCCCGGCGCTGCATGAGCAGGATCGCCTGCTCGTCCCGTTCCACGGTCTCGGCCAGCAGCTCGCGCAACCGGCGGGAAAACAGGGTGCGCCCCTGCTCTCCGGGTTCGGGCGGTTCGCCGCGCAGGTCGACAAGCTCCACCGAAGGCAGCTCGCCGCCGGCCACTCGGCGGGTCAGCTGAAGCCGCTCGGCGAGGTCCCGCTCGACCAGGGCGGATGCTTCCACAGAGGGGGTGGCCGAGCACAGGAGGACCGGGATATCGAGGTGGCGGGCCGCCACCAAGGCGAGGTCGCGGGCGTTGTAGCGCGGCGCCTCTTGCTGCTTGTAGGCGGCGTCGTGCTCCTCATCGACGACGATCAACCCGAGGTTTTCGAAAGGCGCGAAGAGTGCGGAACGGGGGCCGACAACGACTCTGGCCTCCCCGGCTCGGATCCTCTTCCATTCGCGCCACCGCTCGCCATCCGAGAGCGCCGAGTGCAGAACCGCAGCCTGCGATCCAAAGCGGTGCTCGACCGCACCCGAGGCTGCCGGGGTGAGGCCGATCTCCGGCACCAGGACGAGACCGCCGCCACCTCCGGCCAACACCTTCTCGAGACAGCGCAGGTAGACCTCGGTCTTCCCCGACCCGGTGATGCCCTGGAGGAGGATCGGTGCGTAGCGCTCCTCGGCGATGGCGGTCTTGACCGTCTCGACCACTATCCGCTGCTCGTCGGTCAGGGTGAGCCGTTCGGTGGTTGGCTGCAGGACCCAGCGCGGACGGCGCGGCGCCGCCTGGTGAAACCTGATCAGCAGGCCGGCCTTATCCATCGCGCGCAGGGTCGCCGGTGAGCACCCGACCTCCGCGCAGACCTCGGCGGCGAGCGCGGGTCGGCCCTGCTCGGCAAGCCACTCGAGGATCTCGCGCCGGCGAGGGGCGCGCCGGCAGCGTTCGAGGAGCTCTTCGACCGGAACCTCGGGGAGCTGCACGGCCGCCACCTCGGCCTCGGGCGCCCGGTCGCGCCGGCGGCGGCTGAGGGAGGCGAAACCAGCCGCGACCAAGGCGTCGAGGGGACTCCGGCTGCGGACCCCGGCGCGGCCGAGCAACGCCGGCACACCGAGCCTGGTTGTGGTCTGGAGCTGGGCCAGAACTGCACCTTGCTTCGCGGGAAGCGCGGTGGGGTCGGCGCCCACGCCGGCCGTGGTCAGACGGGCAACCTCGCCGTCAGACCGTAGGAGGCCGGCGGGGAGGATCGTTGCGAGGGTGTCGCCGAGCGGGCAGCGGTAGTAGCTGGAAACGAAATCGGCGAGGAAGAAGAGGTGCGGCGGCAGCAGGGGTTCGGGATCGAGGACCTCGATCAGGGGGCGCACCGATGCGGGCGCGAGATCGGTCGTGTCGGAGATTTCGACCAGCACACCGGTGGCGGTGCGCCGGCGCAGCGGCACCCGTACCCGCACCCCCGGCACCGCGAAAGCCTCGAGGTCCACGGGAATGGAGTAGATCAACGCCTCGGGAGCGCTCTTCGGAATGGCGACCTTGGCATACACCGGCTCATGGTACCGCGGAGCAGCCGGCTGTTCGGCCGGAGTTTTGAGTTTTGAGTTAAGAGTTTTGAATTTTTCCCTCCAGCCTTGGAAATGAGGGGGAGGTAGGGCGGGAAGTCGCGGCCGGCAGCCATTTGTGGCGGATGGCCGGAATGAGGGGTGGAAGGGGGCCGGCCATCGTCCGCTAACTGGTGGGTGTGAGTCACGACGTCCGACGGGCATCAGTAACTCAAAACTAAAAACTCAAAACTGATGGTGGGTGGGGGTGGTAGGGTGAGGCGGATGGCCATGAAGCGCGTGCACGGTGACATCGAGGGTGAGCGAGCGGGCGCCCAGCAGGAGGTTTTCGAGCTGGTGCGTAGGATCCCGCGCGGCCGGGTGATGAGCTACGGCCAGATCTCGGAGTGCATGGCCGGACGGCTGTCGCCGAGGGCAGTTGGTTGGATGATGAACCGCTGTCCGGAGGAGATCCCGTGGCAACGGGTGGTCAATGCCTCGGGCGGCTGTTCGACCGATCGTCTTCCCGACTTTCCCAAGGGGCTCCAGCGCTCGCTCCTCGAGGCGGAGGGGGTGGAGTTTCGGGCCAACGGGACCCTCGATCTAGAGGTGTACCGTTGGTGGCCGGAATAGCCAGTTCTCAATTCTCAATTCTCAATTCTCAATTCTTAATTCGTGCCTACCCGGACGGCAGGCGGGACGCCTGCCCCACAACGATGGCATCAGCCTTCATGGCCGGCTTGTGGGGCAGGCGTCCCGCCTGCCAAATGTGTGCACTACAAGGTGACCAGAGATTCCTGCCGTAGCTGCCACGAAGATCTGATCCGCGGGAGGGTGGCTGGGGATTGAGAATTCAAAATTGAGAATTGTCGTAGAGCCGCATCGGACGCAGTTGGCCGATGAGGCCGATCTCGTGGCAGCGAGACCAGAAGAGCTCGACGGACTCGAGTTCGCGGGCGCCCAGCTCGTATCGGAGAATTCGGCCCAGATACTCGGCGGCGAGATCCTCAGGCCAGCCCGAGGCTGCGGCGTGGGCCGCGACGATGTCGGGAATGCGGCGGCGATTGATTTCGCGGCGTCGAGCGAGGATCTCGGGAACGCCGCCGATATCATGATCGGCGCGCACCATCCAACAGGCGAAGACGAACGGCAGCCCGGTCAGCCCCTTCCACGCCTCGCCGAGGTCGAGCTGGTGGGGGTAGCGGGATGAATCGGGTTCGTCGCGGACCACCTTGTCGCCGATGAGGAGCACGGTGTCGGGCGCGTCGTCCGACCCGTTGACGTCGGACGAATCGAGGACGCTGATTTCCGGGTCCCGGCCGAAAAGATCGGCGAAGACCATCTGCAGCAGCACCACCGACGTGTGGCTGTCGCCATCGACGTGGGCGTGCCGCACTCCTTCCATCGGGATCCGGCTGAAGACCCGCACGGTGAGGGTGG
>DAOWFV010000263.1 GCA_030637805.1 Acidobacteriota bacterium
GACGTGCGACGTGCGACGTGCGACCTGAGACCTGAGACCTGTACCGCCTACCAGTCGAAGACGAGGCCGATGTATGCATTGCGGGTGGCCGCGGGGATCCACACCGGTTGCCAGCCGTCAAAGTAACCAAAGGATGTGTAGAGCTCGTCGGTGAGGTTGTTGACACGGATTCGAAGAGTGATCCTGCGAGCGCTGAGGAGCTCCGCGAAGGTACGGCCGAGGTCCACTTCCACGCCGAGATCGACGACCGCATATGCCTCGTTGACCCGATGAATGTAGTCGGGGTCATCGCGGATTCCCGGGTACTTCCGCATGTCCTCGGTATTGTCGAGAAAGAAGTCGTCCACGAACCGAAGCTGGAGGAATCCATCGACGGGGCCGCCGCCGCCGCGCAGCTCGAGGGTTCCCATCCACTTTGGGCTCACCGGAAGCGAGTTTCCCGAGTGGTCGATGACGTCGCCGTCCCATCCATGCTCCACGAAATCGACGATCGTGTTTTCGGCGTAGGCGCCGGAGAGCCGCCCGCTCCATCGAGGACGGGGCGTCCAGGATATGTCGAGCTCGACGCCGCGGTGCTCGGTCACCGCGCCGTTGGCGGTCACGGGGTCGCCGTTGTTGTCGAGGCCGCCGGCCCACACGATGGCGTTGTCGAAGTCGAGGTAGTAGAGGTTGAGGCTGGCTCCGCCCGTCTGCCACGAGTAGGTCGCACCGAGCTCGAAGTCCGTGAGCTCTTCGGGGTCGAGATCCTGGGGTGGGGGCGACCAGTAGTCCTGAGGGTCGTAGATGTCACGAAACGCCGGCTCGCGACCGCCGCGGGAGACGTTGCCGTAGAGGCTCCAGCGCTTCGAGGGACGAAAGTTGAGGCCGAGCCGCGGGAGGAGGTAGGAGTAGGTGGTGTCGAAGGCGACTTTCCCGACCATGTCTTCGTGGAGGTCGTAGCGGTGATAATTCCACGTGATCCCGGCCAGCAGGTTCCAGCGCTGGTCGAGCACCCAGCTTTCCTGAATGAACGGCTGCAGCGTCGTCTTGTCGAGCTCATAGTCGTAGTAGCGGTGGTCGGGCGCGAGATCGGGTGGGTAGAACTGGGCCCACTGCACGACTCCGAAATGCCGGCCGCTGTGGAGCCGGAGTGCGGCCCCGATCTGCAGGCTGCCCCGCCCCCCGCCGTGCCGGATCTCGACATTCGGGATCCACCCGCCGTCCCATTCATCGACCTCGCGGCGGCGTACCAGATCGGTGGTCAAAACGATGTCTCCGTCCGGTCCCGGAAAGGGGGTGAGGCCGTACTCGGGGAGCCAGCGGTCCTCCTTGAACTGCTGGAAGTAGCCGTCTCCGGTGAAAAAGAACAGCGTGTTTTGAAGGACGAGGTTTTCGCTCGCCTGCCAGCTGTGAATAAGCTGGTAGTGGGGCTGGAAGAAGGTGTCGATCTCGTTCGGATACTCGAGCGGGTTGAAGCGGCGGTCGCGCCGCGGGTCGCCGGTGATCTCACCGTCGAGGTACGCCTTCGGAATCCCCTCAAAAGCGAGGTGGGTCTCCGAGGGACCGCCAAAGAGGTTGAGGCGCAGGGTTGTCTTCTCGCCGTAGCGAACTATCGATCCGTAGTAGTTCCACATGTTGGCCCACGACTGGTCACGATAGCCGTCGGACTGCACCTTCGAGTAGCGAAAGCTGGCCGCCCAGCGGTCATTGATGAGACCGGTGTCGTACTCCAGGGTCAAGCGGGTGGTGTCGAACGAACCGCCGAGTGCCACCACGCGGAAGCGGCGTGACGACGCAGGCTGGCTGGTGCGGAGGTCGATCGAGCCGCCGATGGCGCTGCCGCCGTAGAGGATGGTGCCCACCCCTCGCTGGACCTGGATGTCCCCGGTGGTGGCCAGGAAATCGGCGAGATCGATGAAGAAAAGACCGTGCGAGTGTGCGTCGTTGAGCGGCACGCCGTTGATGCTGACTGCGGTTCGCCGCATGTCGAAGCCGCGAAGAAAAAAATACGAGTAGCCGATGCCGTTGCCGCTGTCGTTGTACGCGTAGAAGCCGGGCACCGGTGAGAGGAATATCGGCACGTCCTGAGCCCAGTACCTCCGCTCGATCTCCTCGCGCTCGACGTTGGTCACCGTCACGGGCGTCTCGCCCGGGCTTGCGCGGAGACCTGTGACCTCGATCTCGCCGGAAAACCGGAGATGGGTCTTGAAGCTGAGGAAGCGGGTATGGGCGAGATCGGTCAGATTGAGATCAAGAGGCTGGAATCCGGGAGCGGTCACTCTCACCCGCATCGACGACGGAGGAGGGTCCGGTAGCGAGAGGTTGAAGGCGCCCTGCGCATCCGTGGCCGTGTGCAGGTCGATGCCGGGGGCGGTGGCGTGGATCTCGGCTCCGGGGATGGGGTTCCCGGTGGCGGCGTCGACCAGAGTTCCCGGCAACTCGATGCCGGCGGCCACCCAGGGCGAGCCAACAAAGGCTGCCAGGAGAATTGATTTTCTCAAGATGTTCATGCCGCCGCTCCGGGTTTCGATCCGGTGTCCCTTGGGAGAGTCCAGTGAGCCCGCTCCAGATGCGTTACGGCACGATGGGTGGGCGTCTCCAGTTTCCTCCGCCGGCATGATCCGGATCAGGTTCGAGGGGTGTGCTCTCAGCCCTGCGGTGCGCGGGGCACCCCCATGGAAACGCAAATGCGTTCTTTATTAAAGACCTACCTGCAGTATGTGTCCCGGCGGGAGGGGTGTCAACCCGGGTCAGCTCTCGGGTGTGAAGATCAGGGCGCCGAGAGTCCGCACGAGGACGATGACGTACAGGGCCGGACCGTGGTGACGAAGCGAGTAGAGATCGTACTCGAGCTTGACCACGTGCTCCTCCGGCTCGGCGCAGTAGGGGAAGTGAACCTGCGCCCAGCCCGTGAGGCCTGGGCGGACGGAGTACCGGAAGGCGTAAAACGGTATCTCTCGTTCCAGCCGCTCGGCCACATCGGGCCGCTCCGGACGCGGGCCCACCTGGCTCATTTCGCCGCGCAGAACATTGACCAATTGGGGCAGCTCGTCGATGCGCCAGCGGCGCAGGAGGCGGCCCACGCGCAGCACACGCTCGTCCTTTCGGGCTGCGAACTGGGGTCCGTTGTTGTCGGAGCCGCGTTTCATGGTGCGGAGCTTCACAAGCACGAACGGCTTGCGATAGCGGCCGACGCGAACCTGCTTGAAGAAAACCGGACGGCCTTCGGTGATCAGGATGGCGATTCCCGCAAGCACGAGGACCGGAGAGGACAGGACGAGAAGCGCGGTTGCGGCGACCACGTCGAAGAACCGCTGTACGTGGTGAAAAGGAGAGGTGGCAAGCGAGGAGAAGTCCCCGGTGGCGATGAACCAGCGGGAGTCGACCTGTTTGACCGGGATACGGCCGGTGAGGGCGGCATAGGCTCCGGCGGCGTCTACGACCTGGGTGCCACCGAAGTTGAGCTCGGCGAGCTTGTCGACGGTGGCGTCGTGGGCGAGTTGGGCGACGATGATGAGATCGGACTCCGCCAGGTCGTCGATCGTGATCCTCGGGGCGTCGGGGCTGCCCGGGGCGGGCAGGTGACGGACGATGCGGAACGGCGGGGAAGGGCGTTCAGCAAGCACCTCCTCGAGGGCGCCGACGATGGGGCCGTCACCGATGACGACCGCTCTGCGCGACGGCGGGCGGGAGCTGAGGGCCAGCCACAGGAACCGAACCAGGGTCTGGAGGGGGAGAGAGAGGAGAAGGGTGAGTGCGAGGAGACCGCGACCGAAGCGCCACGGAAGCACCAGGTATGTGCCGACCGCGAGAGCCACCGCGAGGCTGACACCGAGAGCGGCCATTCGGGCGAGCACGTAATCGCGGGTTCGCCAGTTCTCGGGGCGGTAGAGATTGAAGGTGACGGCCAGGCCGAGCTGGACCAGCACTGCATAGGCGACAAAGCCGGGGTGATGGAGGATCTTGGCGAGTTCCGGCGAGAAAGCCTCGCTCCCAAACCGGATCCAGGTGGCGGCGAGGCCCGTGGCCAACAGCATCAGCGCGTCTGCCATCGCCAGCAGGACCTGGGTCAGCCGTCGGTTGTCTGCAATCCCCTGCACCCGGTGATTCTTCCCCTCCGGTCGTTGGATGTCAACCTGGTTCGCTGACCGGACGCAGAGAAGAATTCGGAATTCGGAACCCGCCGACGAGAGCGGTTGTGGCCGCAGCCGGGGATCGCCGGCGGGCGGCCACCCGCTCACGGTGGGGGGTCACGGCGCCCGCAGGGCGCCAGTAATTCGGAATCGCCCTTCTGAATTTCGGGTACGGAAACGGGAACGGGTACGGGGACGCAATCAATGGGCAGAATACCGGCAGGTTCCTCGGGTGTCCCCCTCGGCCTTCATCGTCCACCGGGAATCTCAAGCATGAGCAAGTGACAAATAGCTTGTCACTATTCTTCACAAGCTCTATACTTCTCGGCGCGAGAGGCCCCGGCAACGGTGTCTCAGTTGCCGAGAAAACCAATTGACGGCCGAATCGAGCAACCGTGGAAACGCCGACGGCGGTTCGACCGGCAGACTGAAGGGGAGGGATAATGTCGACTCTGAAGGAAACCCTGTTCAAGAAGATCGAGGAGCACCGCCCGCGGACGGTCCGGCTGCTCAAGGAGCACGGTGATGTCAAGCTGAGCGATGTGACGATCACCCAGGCGATCGGCGGCGCCCGCGGCGTCAGGTGCCTCGTGACCGACGTCTCATACCTCGACCCGTTCGAGGGGATCCGCTTCCGCGGCAAGACCATCCCCGAGACCTTCGCAGCCCTGCCGCAGGTGCCCGGCCAGGAGTACCCGAACGTCGAAGGTTTCTTCTACTTCCTGATGACCGGCGAGATTCCGACCGCCGAGCAGGCCAACGAGGTTGTCGAGGACTTCAAGAAACGCCGGCAGCTCCCGGATTACGTCAAGGATGTCTTGCGCGCGATGCCGGGTGACACACACCCGATGACGATGTTCTCCGCCGGCATCCTCGCCATGCAGCGCGAATCGATCTTCGTCAAGCGCTACAACGAAGGCATGTCGAAGATGGACTACTGGGATCCGATGTACGAGGATGCCTGCAACCTGATGGCGAAACTTTCGGTCCTCGCCGCCTTCGTCTATCGCCTCAAGTACAAGGATGACGACCAGATCGCCGAGGATCCGAATCTTGATATGGGCGGCAACTTCGCCCACCAGATGGGGATCGATAAACCGTACGACGACGTCGCCCGGATGTACTTCATCCTCCACTCAGACCACGAGTCGGGCAACGTCTCCGCCCACACGACCCACCTCGTGGCGTCGGCGCTGTCGGACGCATACTATTCGCTGTCGGCCGGCATCAACGGGCTCGCGGGTCCGCTCCACGGTCTCGCCAACCAGGAGGTCCTGAGCTGGACCATGAAGTTCATGGAAAAGCTTGGCGACGTGGAGCCCACCGAGGAGCTCGTGAAACAGGCTCTCTGGGATACGCTCAACAGCGGTCAGGTGATTCCGGGTTATGGCCACGCGGTACTACGCAAGACCGATCCTCGCTACGCCTCACAGCGGGAGTTCTGCCTCAGTCACCTGCCCGACTACCCGCTCTTCAAGCTCATCAGCATGATCTACCAGGTTGCACCGGGAATTCTCGAGGAGCAGGGCAAGGCCAAAAACCCGTGGCCCAACGTCGACGCCCAGTCCGGCGTCATCCAGTGGTACTACGGCCTCACCGACTGGGACTTCTACACCGTTCTTTTCGGCGTCGGCCGTGCGCTCGGCGTGCTCACCAACATCACCTGGGACCGCGCGCTGGGCTACCCCATCGAACGGCCCAAGTCGCTGACCACCGCCATGCTCGAGGAGGCGGCCGGAATCGGCTGATACCCAGCTCTGCAAGAATGCGAAGGGCGCCTGCGGGCGCCCTTTTTTTGGCGGGTCGCCGACCGGATGCTCCGGGACAGGCAGCAAAATTCCGAGATTTGAAGCTGGCTTCCTCAAGCGCGGGCAGAAAGCTCGAACTTCCTGATCGTCTCCCCGCGCCGATAACTCAAAACTCAAAATTCAAGACTTACGACTCTCGGGCCCGCCCCAACCCCTTCACCCTGGCTGCGAGAACGGGAACGGACGCTGAATTGAGGGGGAACGAGGTGTTTCTGGGGAGTGCCCTCAGCCGACCATCTTGACCAGGAATTGTCCTGCCAGCTCCTCGGCATCGGATAACCTGAGGGCGCGCGCGAGTTGGAGCACAAAGCCGCGGACGAAGACGGGGGCCGGTAGATCCTCGAACTCCTCGTTCTCGATCTGCGCCAGGATGGCGGCTCCCACCCTGATCTCGGCGGCTATCTGCTGCAGGGTGAGGCCCTGGCTCAGGCGGTGGTGCCGGAGATAAGCCCCTGGCTCCTGGTGGGAATCTGGGGGCGGTCCGGTGGGCGCCTCCGAGCGGTCGGAGGTGCTTTCGTCGCCGAAAGGGCCGAGTCGGGAACCGAAAGGTTCCGTACCCACGATCCGGCGGTAGGCCGTGTCGATACGTGACAGCATCGTGGTCCGCTCGTCATCCTCAAGCAGAGTGTATGTGGCTAAAGACCCTTTGTCGTAGAGGGACCTGCGATGGCGGTGGGCGCGCTTGACCAGGGCGAGATCGGCGCCGGGCTCGAGACCAAGGGCTTCCCAGTCTTTGCGGCGTGGGCGGCCCGTCACGCGATCCTCCACTGTGGACTGGCGAGGCGCTCCGCGACCCCCCGCACGGCAGCCACGAATGGGCTCTGGGTGTAGAGCTCAGTGGCCGGGCTGCGTTGGCTCACGGATCGCACCACCAGCCGATCGGTCGGAAGGGTGCCGAGACACTCGAGTCGGATACCGAAGTAGTCACGGCACGCCGCGCCCATGTCCTCGCCGAGACGCTGGTGCTCGGCGTGTTCGGCACGGTTGACGATCAGCGACGGGTTGAAGGTGCTGGCCTCGGCGACGAGCGCCGCACCCGCATCGGGATCGACTGCCATGACCTTGGATATGAGGTCCCTGGGGGTGCGAAGGTCTCTCTGAGAGGCGTTTGCCATCACCTGGCCAATCGCCGCGCGCACCTGGCGCCTTGGTTGGGCTCGTTTGAGCTTGCGAAAGAAGGCCGCCTTGAGGAAGTGGTGGGCGTTCTCTACCGAGGTCGCCTCGGGCACCACCACCAGGATGCCTCTGCGGGCGACCAGGAAGAAGTCGAGGACGTTGAACGCGCTGCCGGCGCCAAGGTCGAGAATGACATGGTCCGCATCGAGGGCGCTGATGTGGCGGAGGATCTTGCCCTTCTGGCCGAAGTTCGGGTTCGCCATTTCGAGCAGAGCGTGCGCGCCGCTGACAAGCCAAAGATTCTCGATGGGGGTCGGCGCCATCACGTCTGCGAGGCTGGTCACCCGCCGGGCGATGAAGTCGGAGAGGTTGATCCGCGGAGTCGGCATCCCGAGGAGGGTATGGAGATTCGCGCCGCCGAGATCGGCATCCACCAGCACCACCCGAATACCGGTACGGGCCATCGACGCAGCCAGGTTGGCTGCGATGACCGACTTGCCCACGCCGCCCTTACCGCCCCCGATCGCCCAGATTCGGGGCCCGGTTGCGGCCAGTGTTTCAAACTCTTCGATCATGAGTGGTATCCATTGGAAATTTCGGCCGGCGTCGAGGTGTTGCCCGGTACTGTGACCCCGGTCATTCTTATGCATTTTATCATCACGGTTTCCTTGTCCCCCGTCCAGAGTTGTGGTTATCGTGCGCCATGATGGATCCGTGGTGGGTTTCGTATACGGACCAAGAGATGGCTGCGGAGGTTTCCGCGATGCCGCCGGTCAACCCCTGAACGGTCCGTGCGTCCAACGGAGGGCTATGAAGAACAAACGGAGAGTCAGGACCCATCGGGCCAACGGCACCACACACCGCCGTCGCCTGCGCGGAGACGAAACGCTGCTGTCGGCCAGCCTCGGCAGCCCCATCTTCGTCGAAAGTTGGCACCAGGGCTCCCCCCTGAACTGGGTGGAGTTCATGGGAAGATGGGAGGCAGGCCGTGCAGATCGACGCCGGGAGGAGTCGGAAGACTGACCGGCACGCCGCCTGAAATCAAATTTCGAATTTCGAATGTCGAATTTTCCTGCGCGGGGAAGGGATCAGATGAATCGATTCATCTGATCGCCTCCCCGCGCCCATAACTCAAAACCCGCCGACGGGAGCGGATGTGGCCGCAGCCGGGGATCGCCGGCGAGCGGCCACCCGCTCACGGTGGGGGGTCACGGCGCCCGCCTTGGTCACGGCGTAGCCGCAGGCGAAGC
>DAOWFV010000137.1 GCA_030637805.1 Acidobacteriota bacterium
AAGCGCGCACCATCTCACGGCGTCTCGCGGCCCTCGCGACGAGGCCCTCCGCAACAGCGCCACGCCAACTGTGGCTTCCTGGGGAAAATTTCAAGCCGGGGGTGGGAGGGTGGAAACTCGAAACTCAAAACAAAACCCAGGGGGTGGCTGGACGGCAAAGTCGAAATTCGAAATTCGAAATTCGAAATCGTCCCGTACTTCATGAAGGCCTTGGCTAACCGAGAGAGGTATGATCGCGCCGTGAGGACCTTGTTGAGATGAAACCGAAGATCATGCAGGCTACCGCCGTCGCGCATCCGAACATTGCGCTCGTCAAGTACTGGGGCAAGCGCGATGTCGAGCGGAATATCCCCGCCGTGGGGTCGCTGTCGATCACGCTCGACGGACTGACGACGACGACCACTGTCCGGTTCGATCCAGAGTTCGAGCACGATGTTTTTTTGCTCGGTGGATGTGAGGCGCCGAAAATGGCTCAGCGGGTGGTGGGGTGTCTCGACCGGATGCGCCGGCGCGCCGGGGTCAGCATGCACGCCGT
The DNA here is from genome assembly GCA_030637805.1 of Acidobacteriota bacterium. Lineage (GTDB taxonomy): Bacteria > Acidobacteriota > Thermoanaerobaculia > Thermoanaerobaculales > Sulfomarinibacteraceae > Sulfomarinibacter. The sequence goes on from DAOWFV010000137.1 coordinate 536, forward strand.
GGTGGAGAGCGAGAACGACTTCCCGACTGCGGCCGGGCTCGCCTCGTCCGCCTCCGGCTTCGCTGCGTTGGTGATTGCGGCGGACGCGGCCCTCGGTGCGGGGTTCGATCGCTCGGAGCTCGCCGACCTCGCCCGTCAGGCCTCCGGCTCCGCCGCCCGCTCCCTCTTTGGAGGCTTCGTCGAGCTGCGGCTGACCCCGGACGGCCCGTACCCCACCGAAACCCGCCAGCTCCTCGAGCCTCGGGCATGGCCGCTCCGCATTCTGGTCGCGGTGACCGACCCGGGCCCCAAGGCCGTCGGCTCGACCGAGGGCATGCTGATGACCGAGCTCACATCTCCCTACTACCGGGAATGGGTCGAGTCGTCCCCGGCCGATCTTTTGGAGGCGCGGTCCGCTGTGGAGCGGCGCGACTTCGAGGCGCTTGCCGATGTGAGCGAATTGAGCTGCCTGAAGATGCACGCGGTCATGCTTTCGGCGCGGCCCGGCCTTGTCTACTGGAACGGGACGACCGTGGAGTGCATCCGCAGAGTGCGGGAGCTACGCGCAGACGGGGTGGCGGTGTTCTTCACGGTCGATGCCGGTCCGCAGGTCAAGGCGGTGTGTCTTCCGGAAGTCTACGAGCGAGTCGAGCGCGATCTCGCGGTCCTTCCAGGGGTCACGAGCGTGGTTGAAAGCGGGCTTGGCGGCGGCGCCCGGGTGGTGGAGGACCGGCGGTGAAAATCGAGGTTTCGGCGCCGGGGAAGCTGGTCCTACTGGGGGAGTACGCGGTTCTCTTTGGGGCGCCGGCGATGGTGATGGCGGTGAACCGGCGCGCCCGGGTCGAGCTGGCGCCGTCTGAGAGCGACCGCTGGACGCTCATCGCGCCCGATCTGGCGCCGCGGCCGTTGGAGCTCGATGTTGGCCCGGGCGGAGGCGCGCGGTGGATTGACGACGAGCTTGGGAGCGAACGGTTCGCCCTCGTCGAACGGCTGCTCCGAGAGCTCGATCGTGCAGGGGTGGTGGAGATAGGGCAGCTCGCCCCGGCCGTCGCCATCCTCGACACCAGAGAGTTCTTCATTTCTCGAGGCGACAGCCGCTGCAAGTTGGGACTGGGCTCGAGCGCGGCACTGACCGTCGCGCTGGCGTCCGCCCTCGCCATCTGGGCCGGTGACGGCCGCATGCCCGATGCGGACGCGCGGTGGTTGCAGACTCTCGTCGATCTCCACCGGGGGATGCAGGGCGGGCTCGGTTCGGGCATCGACGTTGCGGCGAGCGTGCTGGGAGGGGCGATTCGCTTCCGGCTCGACGAGGCCTCGTCGGTGGCGGTGGCACAACCGGTGGCCCTGCCCGCCGATCTCCAGGCTCTCTTTTTCTGGACCGGTCGCTCGGCAAGCACGAGCGGATTTCTCGAGCGGCTCGAGGCGCGCCGCTTGGCGCGCCCGTTGAGCGTCGATCGAGTGATCTCTCGTCTCGGTGAGTTGTCGAAGGCTGGGATCGACGCCCTCGAGGCGGGCGGTTCATTTGCCTTTCTGGATGTGGTGGACGGCTTCTGGGATGCGCTCGAGGCCCTCGGCCGCGAGATCGAGATGCCCATCCTGTCACAAGAGCATAGGCGGCTGCGCCGGCTGGCGGTGGAGAGCGGTGTTCGCTACAAGCCGAGCGGCGCCGGCGGCGGCGACCTCGGCATCGCCTTCGCCATCGATTCGGATCGGTTGCAGGAGATGGCGGTCCGCGCCGAGGCCCAGGGCTTTGCGGCCCTCGATCTCGAAATGGATCCGAGAGGATTCACCGTGTCATGAAAGGCCAGAAGAAGAAATGATGATCGAGTATCGGCCCATCGGCCTCATTCACACCCCGTTCAAACAGAGAGAGGGCATGCCGATCCAGCCCTCGCGAGGTCGGGGCGTGCGCGGGACCGTGGAGGTTGCGCCGGAGTACGCCGACGGCCTCGCCGACCTCGACGGTTTTTCGCACGTGGTGCTGATTTACCATTTCCACCAATCGCACGGTTTTGACCTCCGCGTGACGCCGTTCCTCGACAAGGAGAAGCGCGGCCTCTTCGCGACCCGCGCTCCGCGACGGCCGAACGCCATCGGCCTTTCGGTGGTCCGTCTGCTGGGGATCGAAGGCAACCGGATCGCGGTGCAGGACCTCGACATCCTCGACGGGACGCCGCTCCTCGACATCAAGCCCTACGTCCCCGAGTTCGACCATCGCACCGAAGTGCGCGAGGGTTGGTTGGAGGGCGTCAAGGACCGAAACGTCGATTCGGATGATCGCTTCAGCTCTTGAACCCGCTTCACGAACTCCGCTCTTGACCGCCAGCCGCTGACCGCCGCGTCGCGACCTCAGACCTGCCAAAGTGAGACGTGACCGTGTACCCTTTCCCAAGGAGCAGTTGCGCCGGTACAAATAGATTCGCCAGAGGAGGGCGTCATGCGGGTCGAAAAACCGAATCGAGTCAGCCGGAGCTTTACACAGCACCTCGGTGCTCCACCGGGGGAGGTGTTCCCGTTGCTCTGTCCGGTGCGTGAGGCCGAGTGGGTCAACGACTGGAGGCCGCGATTGGTGCTCTCGGACTCTGGGGTTGCCGAACCCGACTGCGTGTTCATCACTCCCGGCATCCCGGAGGACGCGCTGTGGTTGATGACCATCCACAACCCGGAGGCGTTTTGTCTCGAGATCATCAAGATCATCCCCGGCGTTGTGGTCGGCAAGATCTCCATCGCGCTTGCCCCCGAGGGCGATAACGGATGCACCTCGAAGATAACCTACGCCTACACCGCGCTCAGTGAGCACGGCGGCCGCGCCCTCGAGGAATTCACCGAGCCCCACTTCCGCGGCTTCATGGAGAGCTGGGAAAAGGAGCTCAACCACTTCCTGAGCACAGGCGTCAAGCTCGAGATCCCGGAGTCGGAGCCGCTTGAGTGATACCCCTGAGATTGACGGTTCTCGAGGGTGAGTATTCCGTGTGGCGTCTCGATGCCGATGCACCCCCGCCGGAGGTGGAGGCGGGCGGTTTCCTCTCCATCACCCGCACCGATGACGAGCTGTCGGTCGTGTCACCGTCGTCCGCCGTCCCCGCGGGAGTGACCGCCGAGGCCGGCTGGCGCTGTCTGCGAGTGGAGGGCCCCCTGCCCTTTGAGCTCACCGGTGTTCTCGCCGCGCTCAGCGCGCCGTTGGCGCGGGCCGAGATTCCAATTTTTGTCGTCTCCACCTTCGACACCGACTACCTGCTCGTGCTCTCACACGACCTCGAACGCGCTTGCGACGCACTTCACGAAGAGGGCCATTCCGTAGGCGATTGAACGTCACACGTTGGATCGTTGAATATTGTGTCCCTCAGCGCGCTACCGTTACGAGCGGCAGGGTCGCTGTGAGGCGGTTGGACAACGAGGAATACACTCGACGCAATTTGGGGTGAGTGGGCGGTACGTTGAACGTGTAACGTTTCAACGTGTTAACGTCCGGCCGGCATCAGCAGCAGCAAACCGATGAGCAACAGCGCCGCGCTGACCAGCCGGCGGAACGTGTCTTCCTCGAGTCCAAGGTGGATGCGATTGCCGAGGAAAGCGCCGAGGAGGACCGCCGGCATCACCGCCAGCGCCGACCAAAGACGCGGCGCGGTGATGAGACCGAAGGCGGCGTACGAGGGGACCCGAACCATTGTCATGAGCAGGAAGATGGCCATGAGGTTTCCCCGGAAGGCGGTCTTGTTGGTGCCGGAAAGCTGGTAGTAGAGAATGAGAGGCGGCCCGCCGGTGCCGAAGAGGCCGGTGAGGAGGCCGGAGAGCAGTCCTACCGGCGGTGCCACCAATGGGTGGTGTTCTCGTAGGCGCGGCTTCGGAGAGAAAATGAAGATTGCCCCCACAACGACCAGGAAAACCCCGAGTGCGGTGAGCAGAAAGCGCGGATCGCCCCAGCGCAAGAGCCAGGCGCCGATCGGAATGCCGATCGCGACACCGGCAAAGAGAACCACGACCCCGCGCCAGGAGATCCTGGACCACGAGGTACGGACCACATACAGCTCAGCCGGAAGGTTGACGAGGAGCAGGAGCACGACCGCGTCGCGAAGTTCGGGCAGAAGCAGGGCGAGGAATCCGACCGCGATCAGACCCGCCCCGAAGCCAAGAAGGACGTACACTGCCTCCGCTGCGGCTAGCACCGCGCACACCAGGAGAAACTGGGGCACCGAGGCGAAGACGGTTTCGATTCCAGGCATCGCGGGGCAGTGTACCCTCTTTGGGAAAGCCTCGATGCGAACGGAGGATCATGGCTGCGAAAACAGACCTCAATGCGGTGGTTCAACAACGGTTCGAGGTGGCGCCGGGTCTGATGGTCATCAGGGTGGCTCCGGACGGCTGGCGGCTGCCCGAGTTCAGCCCGGGCCAGTTCGCGGTCCTTGGCATGCCGCCCGAGGCGCCGCGATGTGAAAACTCAGACGACGAGGAGGAAGCGCCGAAGCCGGGAAAGCTGATCCGGCGCGCCTACTCGATCGCCTCGTCGTCTGCCACGCGCGAGTACATCGAGTTTTACATCACGCTCGTTCACTCGGGAGCGCTCACCCCGCGGCTGTTTGCGCTTGGCCCGGGGGACCGGCTGTGGCTCGGCCCGAAGATCACCGGCAGCTTCACCCTTGACGACGCACCGGCCGACGCCAATCTGCTGTTGGTCGCCACCGGCACGGGTCTCGCGCCCTATATGAGCATGCTCCGGACCATGCTTCACGAGGCCGGTGAGCGCCGGATCGCTGTTCTCCTTGGTGCTCGCCACTCGTGGGATCTGGGCTATCAGTCGGAGCTGTTGACGATGGGCCGTCTCAGTCCCGCCTTCAGCTATCAGCCGATCATCAGCCGCCCGGCGGACGAGCCGGTGCCGTGGGGTGGTATCACCGGCTACGTACAGGACCTGTGGCGCGGGCATCAGATTGAACGTGAATGGGGTTTCCCACCCACGCCGGGTAACACGCGCGTCTTTCTGTGCGGCAACCCGGCGATGATCGAGGACATGGTGGCACTCCTCGCCGACGAGGGTTTCCGCGAGCACAGCCGCAAGGAGCCCGGGCACGTGTTTGTCGAGAGATATTGGTGACCTGTCGAGGTGTTAGCAATGAGATCCTCACTTCCGCCCACCGATCCGAATGTGATGAGCTATTACCTGATTGCTAACAGCTAATACCGTCCGAACTACGCCATGTCGATGAGGATCGCCACAGTCTTCTCGATCCCCTCCGCCGCTTCCGAGATGCTCTCCGCGAGCATGTAGGCGGGAGAGCTGATGAGCTTGCGTTCGTGGTCGATGACGAACTCCCTAACCGGGCACACCACATGCGCGGCGCCCATGGCTTCGAGCGCGTCCGCGGTATCGGCATCATTGCCGATGGTGAGCTCAGGGCCCTCGTTGCCGAGGACCTTGGCGAGGAGCG
>DAOWFV010000258.1 GCA_030637805.1 Acidobacteriota bacterium
CACAGACCATCGCCAGGCCGATACCGGTGTTGCCGCTCGTAGCCTCGACCACCGTCTGCCCCGGAGAAAGCTCTCCGGTTCTCTCAGCGTGCTCGATCACGCCCAACGCCAGCCGATCCTTGACGGAGCCCATCGGGTTGAACGCCTCGACCTTGACGAAGAGCTTCACACCATTGGGCGCCAGCTTTTTGACCCTCACCACCGGCGTGTGCCCAACTGTTTCGAGAATGTTGTCGAACTTCATGTTCTTCAAGCCCCTTTCATCACAGCTGCAATTTCCAAGGAATCTGAATTGAGATTTATTCCGAGTCGCAATCAAACCTCATCTCTCGACGTCGAGAGGTCAGGGCGCGCCTTCTACGGAATCGCGCGGGAGTTGGCGAACTCAAAACTCAAAACTAAGAACTCAAAACTGACGATTACTCTTACTTAATATTTACTCTGCCGTCATCAGCCCTTGATGACGGCTACCGGGCGGAGTCGGGCCACCTTCCGGGCGATGCCCGCGCCCACCACGGCCTCAACCACCTCGTCCACATCCTTGTAGGCGGCCGGGGCTTCCTCGGCGAGGCCGGGCATGGAGCCGGCCCGCACCCGGATGCCGCGATCCTCGAGCTCCTGCCGGAGGGCACCGCCCTGGATCGAACGTTTGGCCCGTCGCCTGCTCATGGTGCGGCCGGCGCCATGACAGGAGGAGCCCAGGGACCGGGACATGCTCGCCTCGGTGCCAACCAGCACCCACGATGCGGTGCCCATGCTGCCAGGAACCAGCACCGGCTGGCCGATCGCCCTGTACTCCGGCGGCAGGCCCTCGGAGCCGGGCCCGAAGGCGCGAGTAGCGCCTTTGCGGTGGACGCACACCCGCACCAGCTCGCCGTCCACCTCGTGCTCCTCCGTCGTGCCCATGTTGTGGGCGATGTCGTAGACCTGGTGCAGGTGCGGGTTCCGCACCCGACTGCCCAGAACCTCTGCGAAGGCCTCGCGGGCAAAGTGGGCGAGGACCTGCCGATTGGCAAAGGCGTAGTTCGCCGCCGCCCGCATCGCCCCCTGGTAGGCCTGACCCTCGGGTGAGTCGAGCGGGGCGCAAACCAGCTCGCGATCGGGCAGGGAGATGCCGTAGCGCACTACCGCCTGCTGAAAGGATTTCACATAGTCGGTGCAGATCTGGTGGCCAAAGCCACGCGACCCGCAGTGGATCATGACGGTGAGCGCGCCTTCCTCGAGCCCCATTGTCCGGGCGGCCTCGATGTCCAGCACCCGCTCGACGACCTCGACCTCGATGAAGTGGTTGCCGGCGCCGAGAGTGCCGACCTGGTCGCGCCCGCGGCTGCGCGCGCGGTGGCTCACCCGGCTGAAGTCGGCCCCGGCAAGGCAACCACCCCCTTCGGTCCGTGCGAGGTCCGCGTCGGTGGCAAATCCTCGACCTCTCGCCCACTCTGCTCCCTCCCGGCAGACCTGCGCGAGCTCCCGCTCATCGAGTCGCAGGTGACCGCGGACACCGACGCCTGACGGGCAGGCTGCATCGAGGGCCGAAGCCAGTCGGTCGAGCACCGGCTCCGCCTCGCCGAACTCGACCCGGGAGGCGAGAAGCCGCACCCCGCAGTTGATGTCGTAGCCGATGGCCCCCGGTGAAATCACGCCATCGGGCAACCGGGTCGCCGCCACCCCGCCGATCGGGAAGCCATAACCCTGGTGGACGTCCGGCATCACCAGCACCCGGCCGACCACGCCGGGAAGCGTGGCCGCGTTGACCGCCTGCTCGAGCGAGGCGTCGCCGCCGATTGCCTCGAGCAGCCGGCGCGATGCGAAGATCCTCACCGGCACGCGCATGTCGGCGCGCAGGGAGGCTGGGATCTCCCACTCGAAGTCGCTGATGCGTCGCAGGTCGGCCAGGTTAACCAATTTTTCTTTGGCCTCCACCCTCCAAGATAGTGCGCTTAGACGTCAAAAACGACCCTTGTGGTCAGGCCTCGCTCGCTCTCGCGGATCTCGAGCCGCGAATAGGTGACCGCCTTGATCTCCTTGCGCCGGACCGTAATCGGCGCTCCCTCGAGCGAAGCTCCGAGTCGGCCGCTTTCGACGAACAGCTCGAAGCTGTCGAACCCGAGGCCCTCGCTTTCGGCCAGGAAGAGCAGCTCGTTGAGGAACTCCACAAGCAGGGACTCGGCGTCCGGCGCCTCGAGCTCGAGGTCTCGGCGCTTACGTGGTCCTTCGGCGAGCCGCAGGCCGAGGAGGGCGTACATTCCCAGAGCCGCCTGCTGAAAAAGCGAGGGCAGGTCGGGCCCCCACACCTCGAGCTCCCAGTCTGCTGTGCGCACCATCTCCCGCTACCCGTCCACGGCCTCCGAGTACCATCGGGCGACCCCCCCTCGCCACCGGAATAGCCGCCGGCACGTCAATCTCTATTTGCAGCCAGGA
>DAOWFV010000226.1 GCA_030637805.1 Acidobacteriota bacterium
CGCGACTCGGTTGGCGAGGTTCACGGAGTACCTGGGTCAGGTTCGACAGTGGTTTATCAACCACGGCGACTCCACCCTGCCATCTGAGGGTCACGAGGTCGTTCGTTCGATCCAGGCCTCGCTCGCCGCCACCTGTTGGGCGGCCGAGTCCCTGCTCGCGGCGGCGGCGGAGAACCCAGCCGACGCTCATAACCTCGCCACTGATTTCGGCCCGGTGGTGGACGTCGATCGGGCGGCTCGCTTGATCCTCGAGGACACCGAGACCATCCCCCTCCTGCAGGAGTTCAAGGGCATGGTGGAGCTCACCGAAGAGGCGAAGGGGCTGCTCGAGCGCTTCTTCGAGAAGAACCAGATCGACCTCGGCGCCTTCGAGAAGCGCCGTCTCCAGGACAAGGTCCTGCGTTGGATCGAGGGCACCCCTGAGGGTCAGGTCCTGGTGTTCAAAATCAGCGGGCTGCACGGCCGGGCGGAGCCATACGCCAGCTACCAGCCGAAGGAGAACCCGGCGGAACAGCCGGCGGAGGAGACTTGACCGGGTTTCGCCGCGAGGGCGGCGGAGTCGTTGGTATCATGCCCACGAGATGACCACGCCCGTCCGCTCCCCGTTGACCACCCTCATCCAGCGATTCCTGCCGCGCCTGAAGTACCCCTATCTCTTTCTCATTCTCGGCGGGCTGTTCCTCGTCGACCTCGTGATCCCGGACCCCATACCCCTGGTAGACGAGCTGCTGCTCGCGATGCTCACCTTTCTCGTCGCGACCTTCACCACCCGCCGTGATCCGACGCCGCCCCCCAAGGATGTGACCCCGAGGGACGACGAACAGCTCACTGGCGGCGGCGATCCTTCCCCCGGGGATTAGCCGCAGGACCGGTCTCCCGCACCAGCCGAGGCGAGATGATCACCAACCTCCCGGGTCCTGGATCGAGGTGGGCATCGATTCCAAGGAGGAAATCGCCTCTGCGGCCGTGCACCGGCACCCGCACATCGCCGGAACCCGCCTGCCGGGAATCGATCACCCGCCGTATCGCGGAGTCGCGGCCGATCCCCGTGCCCTGAGGGCGGGCCACCACCACCTCGCAACGGCCGCCGCTACCGGTGAAGCGGCAGCGCAGCCGAAGGGAGTCGACCCGGCCGTCCAGGGTGATTGGCACCGCCAGCCGTCCAGAAGCGCGGATGGTCACCGCGTCCTTTTCGAGGTCGAGGGAAACCGGCGCCCGGCGATCGATCGAGTCGACATCGATGTCTTCTCTCAGGAAGAGGGCGAGACGTCTCAGGAGCAGCGCACGCCCCGGTCCGTTCCCTCCGGCCCGGTCAGGCAGGACGAAGGCGAGGCGGTTCGCGCCGGGGCGTACCGTGCCCTCGGCCAGCGCCAGCCGGTAGCGCCCCCACCCGCGGGCCAGCTCCAGCGAGCCGCAGCTGGTCCCGTTGATCCGCACCTCGACCGACCGCACCGGACGCCCCCCCTGCGCCGGCAGGCACTCGAGAACCAGGGTTCGGTGGCCGCCGCGGGCCATTAGCAGACCGAGTTCCGCCCGCGGGCCGAGGATCCATGCTCCCCGACTCTCGCGCGCCGACCACCCCCCTCCCACGAGCTGCGGCACGGGCAACTGGGCAATCGCCTCCTCCTCCCGGGGGCGGAGGTCGACCACCGGCTCCCATGCCTCGAATCGCAGACCTCCTCCGCGCAGGAGCTCCGGCAGGGGCTCCGGGGGGTGGCGGAAGTGGTGGACCAGGTCCACCACCGCAACGGCCACGAACACGAAGATCAGCAGCAGCGGCGGCGGGCGAAGCAACGGGCGGAGATTCATCACTCCGCCGATTTCCGAGAACCCTTCCCGGCCTGGACGGCCTCCAGGAGGTCGGCCACCCGGTATCGGGACGCCTCACCTGCCGCGGCGAGCGCCTCGATGCTGCGATGCACCCCCGCAACCCGGGTACCGGCCGCCACGTCGCCGCTCGCGACCCCCCCAACGGCAGCGGTGAGCATCAGCCAACGCAGCGTCTCGATGAAGGCCTCGCGGTTGAACCAGAGGGCCTCGCCGTAGCGATGGACGCCCAGAAAGCGCTGGCCGCCGGGGCTCCCCAGCAGTTCCGTGAGGAAGTCGTGGAGGTTGGTCCCGGAATCCTCCAGCAGTGCCGACCACTCCTCGCAAGCGATCATCAGGTCAATGACCGCTGCTGCACGCCGCGCTTCCTCGGCACTGAGCCCCTGCTCGATTTGAAGGTCGGCGATGGTCGAGCCCAGGAACCACTCCCCGAGCCAGCTGCGCGCCCGTTCCCGGGCATCATCCGGACCCGCAAGCTCGCCCAGCCGATGCACCAGGATCCACCCCAGGAGGGTCACCCGCCGGCCCTCGCCCGCGAGCGCTTCGGACAGGAACTCGCCGGCCCGATGGAGATCGTCCCGGTCCCCGCCTTGCCAGCCAGTTGCCAACTCGGGAAGGGCGAGAGCCGCCTCGATCTCGGCCGAAATCGCCTTCTCGACCTCCGCCGCATCAACCGCTCCCTCGACACGTTCGGCAGCCGCTGCCAGGTAGGCCCCCAGATCGGCCACCGCCGGAGTCTGCAGCTCGGCACCGGCCACGGCCTCGGGAGAGGATGTGCCGGACCCGCCCAGCACGGGATCGGCCAGGAGCCGCCGGAGGGGTTCGAGGACCGGCGACATGACCCACCGCCCGAGTGCCTCTTCCAGGCTGGGCACTCCCCTCTCGCTGAGATGAGCGGCGAGCTGTCGGTAGGGGTGGCGCTCGTCCTCTACCAGCTCGCGGAAATCGAGGAAGATGTGCAGCCGGTAGGCATCGAGCTCGGCGAAGAGCCCGTCGGCCCGCAGCTCGCCGCACGAGCGTAGGTACTCCAGCCCGGAAACCGCGTCCCGGAAGACCACCCAGGCGTTCTCGGCGCCCGGCAGGCCGAGCCCCTCGGCGAGGGTCCGCCGCACCTGCCGTCGGCCACCGTCGCCGTCACGTTCCATAACCTCAGTGGAGCGCTGGATCCAGCCGCGAGTGTCGCCGAATCGGTTGTGATAGATCACCAGGCTGCGCTCACCGTCCACCTCGTTGGAGTAGGCAAAGACGTTCTCGTCCACCGAACCATCGCCGGTGACGAAATCGAAGAGAAGGAAGTTCTCGACCTCGGCAAAGACCCGACGGCGACGGAGCAGCGGAAAAAGCTGATGCTCGTGCCGCCGCACCAGCCCCTCGTTCGGCGTCTCCTGCCAACGCGGGCGGCGGAACTCCATGCCGTACTTCTCGGCCAGGCCCTCGATCTGGCCGTGACCGAACATGGGCAGACCGGGCAGCGTGGCCATCAGCGTCGCCACGCCGAAGTACTTGTCATCGGCGCCGAACTGGTCGACCGCGGTGCGCTCGTCCGGGTTGGACATGAA
>DAOWFV010000029.1 GCA_030637805.1 Acidobacteriota bacterium
AGAATGAAGAGGACCGCCGCGACCACGTAGGCGATGTTTGTGAGGTTTTGAATGTCCATTGGTATTACCGCCTACTTTCGCTGGAACATCTTGAGCATGCGGTGGGTGACCAGGAATCCGCCGACGACGTTGATGGTGGCGAAGATGACGGCTACAAAGGCCATGATTTGCGCCAGTTGACTGTAGCCCGGCTGCCCTTTCAGAACACCGGCGAGGATCAGCGCACCGATGATGGTGATGCCCGAGATGGCGTTGGAACCCGACATGAGCGGGGTGTGCAGGGTTGGCGGCACCTTGGTGATGATCTCGATGCCGACGAAGATCGCCAACACGAATACGGTAATCAACATTACGAGACTACTCATGACGACTCGCTCCCTTCGCTCGGGGCGCCCATCGCCTCGAGGATTCTCTCGTTCACCACCCGGCCGCCCTGGGTGATCAGCGTTTCGTTGGTGATCTCGTCTTCACGATCGATCACCAGCTTGCCCTCGTCAACCAGGTGGAGGAGGAAGGTGGTGATGTTTTTCGCATACATCTGGCTTGCGTGATACGGGATGCTGGCCGGGAGGTTGATGGGCCCGACGATGGAGACCCCTCCCTCGACCACGATCTCCCCTGCACGGGTGAGCTCGCAGTTGCCGCCGCGCTCAGCCGCCAGGTCGATGATCATCGAACCGGGGCGCATTCCTCGCACCATCTCCTCGGTGACGAGGATCGGGGCCTTTTTGCCGGGGATCGCTGCGGTCGTGATGACGACGTCGCTGTCCGCAACCACCTGCAGCATCATTTCGCGCTGTTTGCGGTAGAAATCCTCGCCGAGCTCCTTGGCATAGCCGCCGGCGTCCTCCGATGTATCGGTCTCGAGCTCGAACTCGATGAACTTGCCGCCGAGGCTCTCCACCTGCTCTTTCACCGCGGGGCGCACGTCATAGGCGTGCACGACAGCACCGAGCTTTCGCGCGGTGGCGATGGCCTGAAGGCCGGCAACCCCGGCGCCGACCACGAAGACCCGGGCCGGGGCGACGGTGCCGGCGGCGGTCATCATCATCGGGAACATCTTGGGGAGGGAGTCGGCTGCGATCAGCACCGCCTTGTAGCCGGCGATGGTTGCCATCGACGACAGCACATCCATGCTCTGGGCGCGGGTGATGCGGGGCATCATTTCCATCGAAAAGAGAGTTATGCCCTTCTCCGCCATCGCAGTATTGGCGTCGGTGGAAGTGAGCGGTTCACAGACCCCGATCACCGTTTGACCTTCCCGCATCAAGTTGAGATCGGCGCCTCCCGCATCCGGATTTGCGCCGAGCGCGCGTACCTGGGCGATCACGTCTGTGCGCTGGAAGACCTCGCCTCGCCCGGCGGCCACCGTCGCTCCCTTGTCCGTGTACTCCGCATCCTGGAACCCTGCAGCCTCCCCGGCCCCGCTCTCCACGAGCACCTCGATGCCGGCCTTTGCCAGCTGCGGAAGCATCGCAGGCACGAGGGCGACCCGGCGCTCACCCGGAAAGCTCTCCTTCACCACTCCGACGATCATGGGTTTCCGTTCCTTCCTAGCCCGTCGGCCCGGAGCCTCTCTAATTGCTGTCCTCGGTGACGGCGACCGCCAGGGGAGTCCCTGACGACCACAGTGGTGGGATCCTACCACTTTTGACAGCGATTCAGAATCGTTCTTCCACGGGAATTCGCCGGGATGTGTAACGAGGAAAGCGGCGCGGGACAAGAAGACCTGCAGGAGGGCTCAAATGAGAAAATCAGGTCTCGCGCTTTTCATGGTGCTTCTCGCCTCTGGCGCCGCATCGGCGCAGGAGTTCATCCGCATCTTCCCCGGCGCGGCCAGTGCCCAGGGCGTCGGTGACGCATTTTTCGTCACCGATGTTCGCCTCTACAACCCCGACCCGGAAATCACGATCACGGTGCATCTCTCGTTTCTCGATCGTGACGCCGACAACAGCGGAGCGAACGAGATGTCGGTGGATATCCAGCCGCGTCGGGGCGTGGCCTTCAATGACGTCCTCTCGACCTTCTTCGGTCTCAGCGGCGCCGTCGGCGCCGTCCGCATGCGTTCCGACGCGCCGATTGTGGCGACATCGCGAACCTACAACGTGGGCGGCGAGAGCGGGACCTTCGGGCAGTTCATCCCGGGTCTCGATCCTGAGAGCGCACTCGATCAGGGGATTTTGCTGCAGGTCGTCAACGACTCGGCGGCCTCGGGTTTCCGCGCCAACGTGGGCTTCGTTAACCCCGGGCTCGAGATGGTTAACGTGACGGTAAAGGTGTTTGATGCCGACACCGGCGAGCTGATTGGCGAGCGGGACCGAAGCCTGCCGCCGCGAACCTTCTCGCAGATCAACAATGTCTTCACCTTCGTGGGGAAGACGAATCGGTTCACGCTCAACGCCACCGTCGAGTTCACGGCCGAGGCGCCGGTGCTTGCCTATGCTTCGGTGCTCGACAATACCTCGGACGACCCCATCTTCGTCCTTCCCTTCGCCGACACCGGAACGCCCCCGCCGACGGCGGAGAACCGGGCTCCGAACGGAGTCATCAACACCCCGTCAGGGAACGTCACGATCGAGGAGGGTCAGAGTGTGGTCTTCGAGGGGTCGGCGAGCGACCCAGACGGCGACGACGTGACGGTGCTTTGGGACTTTGACGACGGAGTCACTTCCGACAAGCTCACGCCGGATTCACACACCTTTTCCGCCTCCGGTAGTTTCACGGTTCGCTTCACCGTTACCGATGAACACGGTCTGGCCGACCCGACCCCTGGGACTCGTACGGTGACCGTGACCGAGCCGGCCTCAGAGGATGCCACCTTCACGAGGGTGCAGCAGGAGATCTTCAATCCGAGTTGCGCCCTCTCGGGTTGTCACTCGGCGGCGAGCACCGCCTCGGGGCTCAACCTGGCGGAGGGCGCCGCCTTCAACAACATTGTCGGCGTGGCTTCGGTCGAGCAGCCGTCGAAGGATCGGATTGAGCCTGGCAACCCCGCCAACTCCTATCTCTGGCTCAAGGTCACGGGAGATTCGTCCATCAGCGGCGTGAGAATGCCGCGAGGCCGCCCGGCGCTGAGCCAGGATCTCCTTGATCTGCTGAGGAATTGGATAGAGGCTGGCGCCCAGAACGACTGAGACTCGCGGCGGCGGCCGGGCTCCTGGCCCGCACTCATCTGAAAATCAGGCCAACGGTAACCTCACGATCATCTTGGTGCCCGTTCCGCTGTGGCGCACGGCGGTGACGGAACCTCCGTAGGCCTCGACGATGGCACGCACCAGGGCGAGGCCGAGACCGGTGTGGTTGTCCGCGGCACTCCCGTCCGGTCGATAGCTGAAGAAGCGGGAGAAAATGCGTTCGTGATGTTCCTCGGGAATGCCGGGGCCCTCGTCGGCTACCATCACCTCGGCTGATCGCCCGTCTCTCCGCAATCCTACGGTGACCCTCCCGCCCGGGGGCGAGAAGCTGACCGCGTTGTCGATCAGGTTCTCAAAGACCTGGGTGAGGCGGTCGGCCGAGGCGGAGATCACAATGTCTGCGTCGGCGAGGGAGAGAACGAGCTCCGGCCCGGCGCCACCGAGGCGGAGGCGGAAGCCCTCGATCAGGGCGGGGAGGAGCTCGTCGAGGACGACCGGAGTCGATTCCTCCTCGTCGAGGTCGGCGTCGATGCGCGAGATCTCGCGCGCCTCGGTGAGCAGGCGCTCCATCCGGGCCACATCCTTCTCAATCATCCGCAGAAACCGGCGGCGCTGGCCCGGTTCGTCGACCTCGAGTGCCAAGTCGGTGGCGATTCGGATGGACGCCAGCGGATTCTTGAACTCGTGAGAAACGTCGGCGGCGAAGGCCTCGGTCGAACGGAGGTGGAGCTCCAGCTGGCGGGTGAGCTCGGCCAGCGCCCTCTCCAGATCGCCGATCTCGTCCAGCCGGCCGCTCGGTGTAAAGCTCCCGCGGAGGCGGCCGCGGCGATCGAGGATGGCTTCGGCGCGCCGCCGGAGGCGGGTAAGCGGGCGAGCGATGGTCATGGCGGAGAGCAGGCTGAGGACTACTGCCGCTCCAAGGCTGAGGAGGAAGATCTTGAAAACATCGAGGCGGACCGCGTCGAGGGCCTGAAGGATCCTGCCGGTGGACTGGGAGACGAGGACCGCGCCCTCGACCACACCGTCAAGGCGCACCGGAATGGCGATGTGCAGGGTCACCGAGCGCCGCGCGTCCGGACTGATTCGGGTAGCGGCGCCGTAGCGGCCGTCGAGTGCGCTGCGGACTTCCGGTCGCTCGCCGAGGTTTCTTCCGTCTTCGCCGTCCTCCGCTGTTACCTCCAATTCCACCGCAGCCTCGGGCACATCTGAGGCGCCGCGGAGCAGGCGGAAAGGGAGCGAGCCGATGCGGTAGAGAAGCCCTTTGTCGGTTGCGCCGGGTGCTGCGGTGTCAACGGGCTCGGCAGATTCGCGCCGCGGCCCGAGGAGGGCCGAGTCCGCCACCACCCTGCCTTTGCTTTCCACGACCCGCAGGCGGGCGAGATGCCTTTGTCCGAGCTGAACCAGGATCCGTCTGGCGCTCTCGCCGTCCAACCGGTTTTGGGCTTCGAGGGCGGCCGCGAGGAGACGGCCCTCCTGGGCCATGGTTCGTTCCTGGGCCTCGAGGAGGTGGCGCTCATAGGTGTCGAGGATGAGCACACCGCCCACCGGAAGGAAGACCAGAAGAACGTTGAAAGCGAAGAGTCGGAAGGAGATGCGCGATAGGCGGCGGAGATTCACCATCGCCGCGCGTCGGGCCTCACGACGACCCCTCCGTGTAGCGGTAGCCGAGGCCGTACACGGTTTCGACGCCGTCAAAGGCCCCGTCGATTGCGAGGAACTTCTTGCGGACCCTCTTGATGTGCGAGTCGATCGTACGATCGGAGACGAAGGTGTCATGAGGGTAGCCTTCGTTCATCAACTGCTCGCGGGTCTTGACGTGCCCGGGGCGGCGAGCCAGGGCATGGAGGATCATGAACTCGGTGACGGTCAACCCAACGGTGGTCTCTCGCCAGCGCGCGGTGTAGCGGCGGAGGTCGAGCTCGAGGTCGCCGACTTGCAAGAGCTCCTCGTCGGATGCGGAGGCCGCCTCACGGCCGAGGGCGATGCGCCGAAAGAGGACCTTGACCCGGGCCAGCAGCTCGCGCATGGAGAACGGTTTGCAGAGATAGTCGTCGGCGCCGAGCTCGAGGCCGAGTACGCGGTCAAACTCCTCGTCTCGTGACGTGAGAAAGATGATCGGCACATTTTCGGACAGGGTGCGCACCTTGCGGCAGAGCTCGAGGCCGTCCATTCGCGGCATGATGATGTCGAGGATCAACAGATCGGGCAGCTCGTTCTGGAAGGCCTGCCAGGCATCGAGGCCGTCTCCGTAGGTTTCCACACGATAGCCCTCGCGATCGAGCGCGAAGGCGAGGTTTTCGCGGATGTTCTGCTCGTCCTCAACGATCGCAATGCGCTCACTCATGGATCGAGCCTAGCCCAACGATGGGTTCAGCGCAATCGGGGAGCGAGCAACGGCGCACCTACCGGCTGAGCCTTGCTCGTCAAACAAAAAATTGGCGCCGCGAGGCGGCGCCGAAGAGTGAATGGAAAATTAAAGGCGGAATATTACTTCTTGGTCGGAGTTGCCTTCTTGGCTGTGGCCGCCTTCTTGGTCGTGGTCGCCCTCTTGGCAGCAGTCGCCTTCTTGGCCGTGGTCGCGCGCGCGCGGGCTGTGGCGGCCTCCTTGGTACGCAGCTTGTCGATCGACGCGGTGAGGTCCTCAACCTTCTTCGTGAGGGTCTCGATCTCGTCCTTGGTGGGCACGCCGATGCGGTGGATCACCGTGGTCACCTTGTCGTCGATGGTGCGTCCGAAGGTCTCCCAGTAGCTCTCGGCGACGGTCTTCATGCCGGCGACGGTGCCCCTGGCCTGCTCCACCCGCTCCTTGGTCTGCTTCTTGCTGCGCTTCTCGATGTTCTTGCCCTTGTCAACGAGGTCGCTGAAAAATTTGGCGCCCTCGTCCTCGGCCATCGCCACGGCGCCGAGACCGGCCAGCCACACCTTGTGTGCGGAATCCATGATGTCGTTCTGGAGCTCCTTCGCTTTCTTCTTGGCTACCATCCTCTGTCCTTCCTGCCGGGTCACTCCGGCATTGGTGGCGCTGCCGCGCCGGGTTTTCGTCGTTGCTTGCCGCTTTGCGGCATCGCGTCCTGGGAAGAATATAACGCGCTGCGGCATAAGTGTCAAGGATTTTTTGCCGCCCTGCGGCAAAAAATTTTAACTCATTGGATTAAAGTCTGTTAGAGAGGAGAAATTTTGAGTTGGCAAGGCCAGGCCCAGGCGGTTTCGTTCGGATAATGATGCCGCAGAGCGGCAATTTCGAGCTATCGCCCCTTGAACCCGCCTATCTCACCGGGTTTCGTTGCGAGACCGGTGAGATGTGCGGCTCAGTCCCACCCTTCGGGGAAGCTGGTATCGACATTGATCGCCGACTGCACGAGCTCCTTGGCAGCTTTGGCGTAGGGCAGGAGGGCGAACATGCTGCCTTTGGCGAGCTTGAGCTTACCACTCATGAGCCCGACGATTGGATCCGTCTTGCCGGCGAGGACGCTCTTCCAGACGGAAGGCTTGGCCCTGATGAGGTACGGCGCGTTGTCGATCTCCTCCACGGTGGCTTTCTTGGCGCCGCGGCAGTCGCCGTGCCAGAGGTCCGCGATGACCATCCGCTCCTCGGGTATGCCCATGTCCGCGTCCGGGGTCATGAGCATTCCAATTGCGCCCTCCCACTTGGTGGCGGCCTTCTTGTAGTTCTCGTTCTCGTTGATCCGGTCGTGCCAATCCTGTGCCCACTCTTCGGTGAAGATCTCTTCAGCCATGAATCCTCCGTAGTTCCGCCCGGGCGGTGTGTTCGCCTCAGGATACCGGAGCGCCGCGCTCGACTCAACCGCGGCCGGTCGCGTTGCGGATTGCGCCGCTGTGGAAGCGCCCGACGTATCGCCTGAACGGTTCGGTCACCGCCCGCGGCACCGGTAGGTAGCAAATCCGGCCCGAGACCTCCTGTTGCGCGGCGAAGAGCCACGACGCGACCTGGTGGACGTTGACCCGAGTGATGTCACGGCGGCTGAACGCGTTGGCGAGGTAGAGGGGTGCGAGATCACGCGCCTCCACCTCGGAGAGGCTCACGGCCCACGGTCGGGGGCGGTCCTCCAGCGGAAAGCGCTCGACCTCCTTGGGTGGCTGCTGGCGAACGGCGAACAGGAAGAGGCGGTTGAACGCAGTTGCCATGAGCCGCGGGTTGACGCAGCGGATGGCCGGGACGAAGAGGGCGTGTTGGCGAGCTGGAACGCTCTCGTCGACCCGGTCGAGGTTGCCGTCGATGCCGTCTCTGAGACGGGTGAGGTCGGTGATCAGCTCACCGTCGCCGGTTCGCAGCCGGAGGGGAAACTGCCAGAAGGGAACCAGATCCAAATCACCCTCTGCCGGGAGTGGAAGGTACGCATATTCCACCTCGCCTTTGCGTCCCTCGGTGACCCCGCAGAGGCGATGGCAGTTGCGGCAGAAGTGGAGCACGGCGTCGGGGTCGAAAAGAAACTCATGGCCGCAGGTAGGGCACTCCATGGGGACGAAGCGGAGTCCGGTGCCGGGATCTCGGGCGGATTCCGGGAGCTCGCCGAGGATCTCCGTGTCGAGATCCGGCGCCGGCCCCACGACCGAGCCGGACGCGGCGTCCAGGAGGACGGTCTCATCGAGGCCCGGGCCCCGGACCTCGGCAATCCACCAAGGTCGCCACACCACGGCGGTCACCTCGCGGACGAATCTCGATCCCAGGCGGATGATCTGGATCTCGCGCACCAGGCGCCGGTTTTCGTAATCGCCGAATGCGCGCTCCAGATCTCCGTCATCACCTTCCAGAGGAAGGGCTAGCACCTCGTCTTTGCATGTCGCGACAGGGAGCAGAGCGCGAAGATAGCTGAGCTTGCCCATCGGTGGCAGGTCGGTCTTTGAGGTTGCGATCACGGCCGCCTCCAGGGTGCCCATGGCGAAGCGTAGGAGTTTTTCCTGGTCGCGCTGCGAGCGCCCGAAGGCCGCCTGGTAGAGGGTGCCCATGCCGTGGCGATAGGGCGCCAGAAAGTGCAGGGTCTGTCCGACGTGAAGGCTGCCGGCGAGCTTGGCGCGGTAAGAGTCTGCCTTTCTGGAGATCGCCGCCTCCGCAACGCCGGCCAGCGCGTCGAGCTCAGGCCGATCGACGAGCGTGCCGTCGGCGCTGCTCTCGGTGGCCCTTCGCGCCAGCGGAGCTACCGCACGGCGATAGAGCTTGAGGTAGTGTTGGTAGCGATAGTGATCGAGGAGGGCCTCGCGCAAGACCGCCTCGTCGCCGACCCTTTCCGGAAGGGTGACCGAGAGGGTCTCGTCGTGTCCCACAACGAGGTGGTTGCTGTCACAGTACGAGCAGTGGGCCATGTGATGGAGCACCGGCACCGCGACCGACGCACCGCACTCGGTGCAGCGCGCCTCGACGCTGTAGCTCGTCTCCACCTGGGTCTCCGCCTCGGCCTCCCGGCTCGCCGCGGTTCGCCGGAATCCGGTGGTCGACGCCGGCGAGTCGGACACCTGGATCTGCCGCCGAAGCCGCTCCTTCTCCAACTCCGCGGCACGGGTGAGCGGGTTGAGGGCGGTGTGGAGCAGGCCCCAGATCCCCCCCACCACCATACTGGGAACGTACATCCAGAGGTCCTGGACACTTCCGGTGATGAGCAGGCTCGCCTGCGCGAAGAGGACCCCGAGCACAACCTCGAGGGTGGGGCGGCCGGCTGCGGCGAGACCGCTGCCCGGGAGGATGGCGTTGAGGCCCGTAACCAGGTACGGCCCGGGGGCGCGAGGCCGGAGGAGGATCGTGGCAAGCACCGCCGACAGCGGAGGCAGGACCACGGAGACAAGGACCCAGGCGGGCGTCACAGAAGCTCTCCCACCGCCACGTTTCCACGAGCGAGATCCCTGAGGAGGGGCACCAGCGTCTGGGTGTCGTCGATCCCGAGCTCGGGGTCGGCGAGGGCACCTTCAAGGAGCAAGCACAGCGCCTGGAAGGCGTCGTCGACGTCGCCATGCGATCGGAGCACCGCCCGGCACGCATCAAAGTCGGTTCCGTGCGGAATGCTCCCCGTCAGCACACGTTGTACCAGGCGACGGTAGCCGGGGTCTCGGGACTCATCGTTCATCGCGCCATCCCATCATAACGATGCCAGAGCAAAGGCTAGCCTCAAAGGGCCGAGAGGAGAGACCGGATCATGATGGATGTACGCGGCAAACGAGTTGTTATTTCCGGTTCCTCCAGTGGTATCGGCTTCGAGACCGCGCGCATGCTGGTGAGCGCCGGCGCCGAGGTCTGTCTGGTGGCGAGACGGAGCGAGCCGTTGGCCGAGGCAGCCGAAAAGCTCGGCGCCACAGCGTGGTCGTGGGTGTGCGACATCGCCGAGGAGAAAGCGGTGAGCAACCTTGCCGCGGAGCTCCGTTCGCGGTGGGGTGGCCTCGACGGTCTCGTGAACAACGCCGGCATAGCGCCGATGGCCGGGGTCGACGACACCACAACCGAGGCCTGGGACGAGGCCTTTGCGGTCAACGTGCGCGGGCCGTTTCTAATGTGTCGTGAGCTCGGACCGTTGCTGCGGAAGGGACGCTCGCCGGTGGTCGTCAACGTGTCCTCGACCCTGGCGGTGAGGGCGATCCCCGGCATGGCCGCCTACAACGCAACCAAGGCCGCCCTCAATCAGCTCACGCACTCGCTGGCTCTGGAGTGGGCGCCCGAGGTGCGGGTGAATGCGGTCATGCCTGCGGTGGTCGATACCCCGATTCATGCGCTGCGCGGCATGAGTCCGGAGCAGGTGGCTGAGATGGGAGGCCTCCACCCGCTGGGTCGAGTGGGAGAGCCCTCGGATGTCGCCTCGATGATCCTCTACCTGCTTTCGGATAGCGCCTCGTGGATGACCGGAGCGATCATCCCCGTCGACGGTGGAGTCCTCGCCGGCTGAGATCGTTGCTGGATGCAGGTCTCAGGGCGCACATCGCAGGTTGCAGGTCGCACCAAGATCGTCGATTGGACCCCTGCGATGTCAAGCGTCTTCTTTTCTTTTCTAGACCTTTCCTTCGCGACCTGAGACCTGAGACCTGAAGCCTGAGAGGATGCCAGGCACCTCCGAAGAAGCGCGCCCTTGCCCGTAACTCAAAACTCAAAACTAAAAACTCAAAACTGCTTCCCTGGTGGATGAATCTCGATCTGTCGGGAATCGTCCTCCTGAGTCGTGAACTTCACCCTCCAGGTTCTCGCGTCCGCCGGCAGCCAGTTGGCGATGGTGTCCTTGGGCCACTCCACCGCGACCACGGCGTCGTCGTCGGAGAGCACCTCCTCGAGCCCGACCTCACGGAGGGCCGCGAGGCCCTCTCCGAGACGGTAGAGATCCACGTGATGGACGACTCTGATCCCCCAGGCACTGCAGTCGTACGACTGGATGATCACGAAGGTCGGAGACGACACCGTGTCCGAGTCACCCCCGAGTCCGCGCAGCAGGCCGCGCACGAAGGTCGTCTTCCCCGCAGCGAGATCGCCTTCGAGGAGCACGACGTCGCCGGCGCGGAGCTGGCCGGCCAGGGTCTGGCCGAGGGCCTCGGTGGTCTTCACCGAAGCGCTTCGATGGTGCTCGGCTGAGCTCAAAGATCCTCCAGCTCCGACCAGGCCGGAGCCAGGAGTCCTGGAAGCCGCGCCGCGGGCACGGCGGCCGGATAGGTTTCGGCGCCGAGTTCGCCGGCTCGCCCGTGCAGCCAGCACCCCACGAGAGCCGCCCGTACCGGATCCAGGTTCTGGGCGAGCAAGGCCCCGATGGTCCCCGTGAGGACGTCCCCAGAGCCTCCCGAGGCCAGCGCGGCGTCCCCGGTCGGGTTGATCCAGACCTCGCCGTCCGGGTCAGCCACCACTGTGCGGAAGCCCTTGGCAACGACCACCGCCTCGGCTCGGGCGGCTGCCTCCCGGGCAGCGGCCACGCGGTCCGCAGCCACCTCGTCGGTGGGCCGATCGAGAAGTCGCGCGAGCTCACCCGGGTGCGGTGTGAGCACCGGCGGCAAGCTACGCCCGGCCATGCGCTCGGGGCGGGCCGAGAGGAGGTTGACGGCGTCCGCGTCCAGGAGCAGTGGGCCGGTCCAGTGGTCGAGGATCCAGTCGAGCGTCGCTGCGGCGCCGTCACCGGTGCCCATTCCCGGACCGACGGCAAGAGCGGTCATGCGCTCGAGGATCGGCTCGAGCCCGTCGGGCCCGGCCACGGCGCCGTCGGGGGTGGACTGAAGGGCGTGGGTCATGGCCTCGAGACACACCCCATCGACAACCGGCACCGCTGGACGAGGGACGGCCATGGTCACCAGCCCGGACCCGGTCACAACGGCGGCCTGCCCGGCCATCGCCACGGCGCCGGCGCGTCCTTCGGCGCCGGCCACCAGAAGCAGGTGTCCGAAGCGCCCCTTGTGGGCGCCGACCGGGCGTTCCGGCAGCAGCAGGGAAATGTCTTCGGCCTCGAGCCATCGCAGTCGACAGTCCTTCTCCAGGGTACGGGGCGGAATGCCGATGTCCACCACCGCCGTCTCTCCGCAGTGGAGGCAGGCGGGAGGCAGCGCGTGGCAGACCTTGAGGGCGGCGAAGGTCACCGTGAGGTCGGCCGGCAGGACCGGACCGGGGACCGCTGCCGATGATCCGTTCAGCCCAGTGGGGACGTCGACCGCGACCACAGGCAGTTTGGACTCGGCGATGCGTGCGGCCGCCTCCGCCAGCCGGCCGCCGAGGGGGCGATCGATGCCGGTGCCGAGCAGCGCGTCAATGACCACCTCCGGTGGGTCCCCCTCCAGGACTGAATCGAGAGCGGAAAGATCGTCGCCGTCGACGACCTCTATCGGAACCCCGAAGGCACGGGCGAGACGTAAATTGGTCGCCGGATCAGCGTTCAGCTTCCCGGGATCGGCGAATAGGAGCACGAGCACATCACCGCCACCATTCGCGAGGTGGCGGGCAGCGGCAAGGCCGTCGCCCCCGTTGTTGCCGGGCCCGCAGAGGATGAGGATCCTCCGCGCCTCCGGAAATTTCTCGCGGAGAGCGTCCACGACCCCGGTGGCTGCGTTCTCCATCAACACGATTCCGGGGACGCCGAGGTCCTCGATAGTGTGTCGGTCCGCCTCTCGCATTCCCTCGTTGTCGAGTACCGGCAGCATGGGAACCTCCCGTAACGAGATTGTACCCCCTAGCCCGCATATCTCACCGGGTTTCGTGACGAGGGCGGTGAAGCGCTACTCAGGGGATTTGGGGTTTGAGGTCTCAGGCTTCAGGTCTCAGGGATCAAGGCACAGGTCTCAGGTCTCAGGTTTCATTGAAGAACTCACGAATGTTTCAGAAAAGGCCTGACATTGCAGGAGTCCAACCGGCGATTTCGGTGCGACCTGGTACCTGCGACCTGCCATGCACCTTGTGCCCCGAGCCTTCCGCCTGGGTCGGTGCATCGCCGGCCGCAGCAGAAAGCTGGTGAGATATGCAGGCCAGCCCGTACCTCCCACCGGTGTGCGTATCACGAAGCGGACCGCATGATGCGGTCGGCCAGCAGGCAGCAGGCCGAGATGGCAAGAGCCGGGAACATCGGTTCCATTCCCAGGGGATAGTTCGTTCCATCCGCGAATAGGATCCACCCGGTTGCGGTGGCTGCGGCGAGGACCATCGCGCTCACCGCGCCCCTCTGGGTTGGACGAAGCCGGGTTGGAAGGTGGATGGCGAGGACGGGCAGCATGAGGGTGGCGGTGACCACCGAACCGATGTGGTGCCAGACCTGAACCGCTGAGTCGAAGAAGGTGGCTCCCAGGGCGGCCAGAGCAGCCGAGACCAGGATACCGAGACGCGTCCGGCGCCTCTCCGCCCGGGCCTCGAGCTTTTGCCGCGAGAAATCGTGGCCAACGGTTGTGGCTGCGATGAAGAGGTAGGAATCGAGGGTCGACATGACGGTGGCGAAGAGTGCGACCGTGAACAGGGCCGCTGCCCAGGGTGAGAGCACGAGCTCGGCAAGGGCTGGGTAGGCGGTCATTGGATTCTGGAGGTCGGGGAGAAGTACGCGTGCCGCGAGGCCGGAGAAAACGGAAAGAAAATCGAAGAGAACCCACATCGTGACCGAAACCAACACGCCGAGGCGTGCGACGCGAGGTGATCGTGCGGCGAAGACGCGCTGGTAGAAGGCGGGTTCCACCACCGTCTGCATGGCGATGAGGTACCACA
>DAOWFV010000153.1 GCA_030637805.1 Acidobacteriota bacterium
CCTCGGCTTCGTCAGCCACTCCCCGCGGGCCCAGGAGTACCAGCGGATGGTGGAATCAATTTCCGACTCCCTCCGCTTCATGGAGACCCTGGCCGGGATCCAGGCCGGCGAGATCAGCCGGGTAGACTTCTTCACCAGCCACGAGGGGCTGCTCCTGCCGTATGAGCAGGCGCAGACGAGACAGGTGCCCCGCCGCGACGGCTGGTACAACCTCGGAACCCACTTCCCGTGGCTCGGCCTGCGCACGGGGGAGGTGGAAGGCGCCCACGTCGAGTATTTCCGCGGCATCCGGAACCCCATGGGTATCAAGGTCGGTCCCTCGGCCAACCGTGAATGGCTGCTAGAGCTTCTCGAAATCCTCGACCCCGAGCACGAGCCGGGCCGACTGACGGTGATCCATCGCCTGGGCCACGACAAGGTCGCAGATTGCCTGCCGCCGCTTTTGGAGGCGGTGCAACGCACAGGTCGATCCGTGCTGTGGTGCTGCGATCCAATGCACGGCAACACCGAGACCACAGAGACCGGCTTCAAGACCAGACGGTTCGAGAACATCCTCTCCGAGCTCGAGCAGAGCTTCGATATCCACGCCGAGCTTGGTTCCTATCAGGGCGGGGTCCACTTCGAGCTCTCGGGCGACAACGTCACCGAGTGCATCGGCGGCGCCCGCGGCCTGTCCGAGGTGGACCTGGAACGGGCCTACGAGTCCCGGGTCGACCCGAGGCTGAACTACGAGCAGTCGTTGGAGATGGCGCTGCTCATCGCGCACCGGATGGCGAAGATGAATGGACGAACGGTTTAGGATCCAGGGTTCGAATATTCGAATTCTCAATTCTCGACCTTCAATCCTCAGTCTCTCATTCGCAGCAAGCACCGTAGTCAACTGAGGATTGAAGGTCGAGAATTGAGGGTTGAGGATTGCGAGATCTCCTCCTCCTTGACGAATGGGCTACACTCTCTCGGTTTGAAAAAAGGCTGGAGGGTCGCCATGCGCCGTTTGATTTCGTTGGTCTTCTCCCTGACCGTCACTCTTCCTTTCCTATACGCCGAGGAACCTGTGGACCTCGACGCGGTGACCAGGATCCGCAACGAGGGCTTCCGCCATTCCCAGGTCATGGATCTCGCATGGCACATTACTGAGGCGATCGGACCGCGTCTGACCGGCTCGCCGCAGTCGTTGCAGGCCCACGAGTGGACGAAGACAACCTTCGAGGAATGGGGTCTCGAGGCCTGGCTCGAGGACTACGAATTCGGTCGCGGTTGGGTAGTGGAGCGTGCACAGGTGCGTATGCTGAGTCCCTACGTGCAGCCGCTCAAAGCCTTGCCTGAGGCCTGGACGACCGGGACCGTTGGCCCGGTTCAGGGGCCCGTCGTCCGTGCGAATCTCGAATCTGAGGAGGATCTCGAGGAGTGGAGCGGCAAGCTTCAGGGCGCGATCGTTCTTCTTGACGACGCTGAGGAACCGGAGCAGGTGGATGCCGTTCTTTTCGAGCGCTGGGACGAAGAAGGACTCGAGGAGCTCAGCCAGTATGACATCCCGGGCGACCGCCGCGGCGAGTGGCGTCAGCGCATGCTCAAGCGGTTCAAGTTCTGGGAGAAGCTGGCCGCATATCTCGAAGAGGAAGGCGTGTTGGCAACCATCGAACCCAGCTCGCGGGACAACGGGTTGGTTCGGGTGACAGGGAAAAGGTCCAACAAGGACGGTGACAGACCACTCGGAGTGCCTGCCCTGTTGATGACCACCGAACACTACAACCGGCTGGTGCGGCTGCTCGACAAGGGGCTCGAGCCCGAGCTCGAGATCGACGTGGCGGTGCGCTGGTTCGAAGAGGACGGGAAGGGATACAACACCATCGCCGACCTGGAGGGATCGGATCTCGCCGACCAGATTGTCATGGTGGGTGGCCACCTCGACTCCTGGCACACCGGCACCGGCGCCACCGACAACGGCGGCAACTGCGCCGTGGTGATGGAGGCGCTGCGGATCCTCAAGGACGCTGGGCTGCAACCCCGGCGGACCATCCGTGCTGCTCTGTGGAGTGGTGAGGAGCAGGGATACATGGGCTCGAGAGACTACGTCAAGCGTCATCTCGCCACCCGACCCGAGACCACCGACCCGGAGCAACTCGCCCTGCCGACGTTTGCGCGGGAGCAAACCTGGCCCATCGAGCCGCTGCCCGGGCACTCAGCGATCTCGGCCTACTTCAACATCGACAACGGCGGCGGGCAAATCCGGGGCATCTATGCCCAGGAGAATGCCGCGGTCGTTCCTATCTTCGAGGCCTGGTTAGAGCCCTTCGACGACCTCGGCGCGGACAACGTCACCATGGAAAACACGAGTGGTACGGACCACCAACCATTTGGCTGGGTTGGAGTCCCGGGCTTCCAGTTCATCCAAGACGAGATGGACTACATGGGTCGCACCCACCACACGAACGTTGATACCTACGATCACCTCAATCCCGACGATCTCAAGAAATCGGCGGTGATCCTGGCCTCGTTCATCTGGCACGCCGCCAACCGCGACGAGCTCATGCCGAGAAAGCCCATGCCCGAGGAGCCGAAGGATTAGGAATTTGGAATTAGGAATTAGGAATTTACGACGCGGGGAGGCGGTCAGGTGGCTTGGGGCCTATCGCCCGCGCCTGGGCGCCATTTCCGCCCCCAAACGCGGGTTGAAGGCCCCAGGGGCCTCGATCGGTCCACGCGCCGATAAATTCGAAATTCGAAATTCTGTCTACTCCGCGATCAACCGCACCCCACCCGACGACGTATCGACCACCACGTTGACCGCGCCTGCTCCACCGCTCAGCTTCAGATGACTCTTCTGCAAGGTGCCGGGGAAGTCGGTGCGGATGCCGCCCGAGCTCGTGTCGGCCGAGCCCGAGAGCACGGTGCCGGCCGGAAAGCGCAAGGTGACGCTGCCGGAGCTGGCATCTGCGCGCACCTTGGCGTCGGCGGGGATGGCGTCCCACTGGGCGGTGATGCTCCCCGAGGAGGCGTCGAAGCCGGCGTTGCCGAGGAGTCCGGTGAGGCTGATGCTGCCCGACGAGGTGTCGACCTTGGCCGTTCGGGCGCCGCCCTGCAGGCGGACGCTGCCCGAGGAGGTATCGGCTGTGAAGGCATCGAGAGGCCGATCCAACTCGGCGCGTACCGAGCCCGACGATGTGTCACTGTGCAGCTCGCGCATCGCCCCCCGTACGGTCAGGCTCCCCGAGGAGGCGTCGAAGCTCACCTTGGCGTCGCCGAAGTCGCCCGTGATCTCGGCGCTGCCGGAGGAGGAGTCCACCACGAGGTCCATTCCGGGAGGCATCTGGACCTTGACGAGGCCCTTGGCCGAGACTGGCTTCCAACGGAAACCGTTCTTGCGGGTGGAGCGGATGATGAGCTTGTTCCCCTCCTCGAGGAACTTCGGCTGCAGCTCGTTGAGGGCCTTTTCCGAGCCGCTGCCGTCTCCCTTGACCTCGATGTCCACCGTGACGTCGACGGTGTCTCCCGGCCTGGCGACGACCTCGACCTTGTGGAACGAGACGTCCACGATGACCTTGGCGCCGGGTCGCACGGGGAAGCTGTGCTCCTGATGGAGCTCGATGCCGGCATGGCCGGCGGCGGCGATGCACAGAACTGTTACTGCGATCAGGGATACACGGGTGCGCATGATCCAACCTCCACTTTCATCGATCGAGAAGAGTAACGGAAAACCGGGCCGCATGGTTCTGCCACCCGTTCACGGTGGTGGGCGACAGTGCTGTGCAGCAGAAGACTCATGAGTAATGTGGGTCAGTCCAGGCGGAAGGAAAACGAGCCGCCGTCCTCGTTGGTGACCTTTACCTTGATAGACGATCGGATGGCCTCGTCCAGGGTGGTCTTGCGGCCAAGGAGGCACTCGGCCACCGCCCACGGCATGGTGGCCTCGATCTTCCCGGATCCCGAACCGCTGATCTCGAGGTGGAGCTTGCCTCCCCGTCGTCGGGCAGCGACCGTGGTGTCCTCGTCACGGTAGGCGGCGTTCGAGCGCGGCCCCTTCTTGTCGAGGGTCTGCAGCATGGTCTCGACCTCGGGTTCGAGCTCGCCCTTGCAGTCGAGGTCGGAGCCGATGAGCTCCTCCATGATTCCCCGCGCGACAGCGGAGGAGATGGCGACCGTGAGGTTCTTGTCGTCGTCATAATCGACCACGAGATCGGGCTGTTGCTTCGAGCTCGTGCAAGCCACTGCAAGCACGAGACCGGCAACCGCCGTGAGGAGTCGTTGTGAACGGGTCGTCGAGGTCATCCAATTCCTCCCAATCATCAGAGGAAACGCGATGCAGATCAAAAAGGTTCGCGTCAGCAGCTCCGGTGGCCGGAACTGCGGCTAACCGATCTCCAACACCCGCAGCAGATTGGTGCTGCCCGAGACTCCGAGGGGCAATCCAGCGGTGATCACCACCCGACTGCCGGAAGCGTCGAGGCCGCGGGCGGCGAGGGCGTCGCTCACCATCTCCTTCAAGCCGGCGGCGTCGGACGCCTGCTCGGAAACGGCGGGGAAAACCCCCGACGAAAGACTGAGCTGACGGGCCACCGCGGCCGAGGGGGTGAGACCGAGGACCGGTGCGGCGGGGCGAAGGCGCGCGACCAATCGCGCGGTGCTCCCGGAAGCCGTGGTGGTGACGATGGCGGCAGCGCCGATCGCCTCCGCGAGCTCGCAGGCGGCCCGGCTGATCGCGCCGGTGAGCTCGGGCACGCAGGGCGAGAGCGAATCCTCCAGCATCGTCTGGTGGTCGAGGTAGGGTTCGGCCTCGAGCGCCACCCGGTCGAGGACCCGCACCGCTTCGGTCGGGAAGTTTCCGACGGCGGTCTCCTCGGAGAGCATGACCGCGTCCGTGCCGTCGAGAACTGCATTGGCCACGTCCGAGGCCTCGGCCCGCAGCGGGCGCGGGCTGTCCACCATCGAGCGCAGCATCTGGGTAGCGGTGATCACCGGGCGGCCGGCGCGGCGGGCGGCGGCGATGATCTTCTTCTGCACCATCGGCACCGTCTCCGGGGGCATCTCCACTCCGAGGTCCCCGCGCGCGACCATCACCCCGTCGACGACCTCCAGGATCGGAAGCAGCCGATCGACAGCCTGAGGTTTCTCGATCTTCGCGATGAGCAGAGGCGGGTGATCCTGGCTCGCCAGGCGGGTTCGCACTGGTTCCAGATCACGCTCGTGGCGCACGAAGGAGAGGGCGACGAAGTCCACTCCCTCCTCGAGACCTACCTCGAGATCGGCGCGGTCCTTGTCTGTGAAAGCGGCCACCCGCAGGTTTGCCTGCGGGAGGTTGACGCCCTTGCGCGAGCTCAGGGGGCCGCCGTTGACGACCTGACACACCAGCCGATCGGCCTCGACCCGGCTCACCTCGAGCTCGACCAGACCGTCGGCGAGGAGGATGGACTCCCCCGCGGCGACGTCCTCGAGAAGGTAGGGATAACTGACCGGGAGGATCCCGGCCTCGGCTGTTCCCTCGGGAGCGAGACCTACCGTCCCGCCGGTTTCGAGCACGATTCCCTCGGCCGGCAGCTCGCCGAGGCGGATCTTCGGTCCGGCGAGGTCCTGCAGAATTCCGATATCGCGGCCGACTCGCTCCAACACCTCGCGGATTCTTCGAATGGTGGCGCGGTGGGTTTCGCGATCGCCGTGGGAGAAGTTCAGCCGTACCACGTCCATCCCCGCCTCCATCAGCTCGGCGATACCTTCAGCCGAATCTGTGGCGGGGCCGAGAGTGCACACGATCTTGGTCTTGCGGCGGGTCATGGCGCCTCCGGGGTTATCGTAACTCATGGCATCGCCGCTGCCGGCTGGAGAGTCGGGGCAGGTGCCGATTTCGGCGCTCCCTCGAGGATCTCGAGCATGCGGTCCGGGTAATTGGTGAAGATGGCGTCGACACCCATGTCGAGAAATCGCCGCATCTTTTTGGGTTTGTCGATCGTGTAGATCCCGACCGGAATCTCGTGCTCGTGGCAGCGCCGTAGCATCTTTTTCGTGAGACGACTGCCTCTGATATTGAAGGCGGAGGCGCCGAGGCCGGTCACGATCTCGACCGGGTCCATTCCGCGGTGGATCTTGGGGTTGTAGAGCACCGCGGTTCGAATCTCGGGCGCCGCCGAGCGCATCTCTTCGAGAGCTCGGGGAGAGATTGACGAAACAACGACCCGGTCGGCCATTCCCCTGGCCCGGATCGCCTTTGCCACCTTGGCGGCCAGACCGCGCTCCACCGCCTCCGATTTGATCTCGACGTTGAGCAGGATGCGCCCTTCGGCTTCGGCGAGGACCTCGTCGAGGGTCGGAATGCGCTCGCCGGCAAACTGAGGTGACAACCACGAGCCGGCATCGAGCTGCTTCAGCTCGGTGAGAGTGAAGCCGGCGACAAGGCCACGGCCGTCGGTCGTGCGCTGGACATCTTCGTCGTGGATTACAGCCACCTGATCGTCAGCGGTGACGGTGACGTCCACCTCCGCCATGTCGGCACCGATCGCGATCGCTTCGCGTACCGCCGCCAGCGTGTTCTCGGGCGCCCGACCCGAAAAGCCGCGATGGGCGATGACCCGGGCCCTGGAGTTCGGGCTCATGAAGGCCTCGATGGTGACCGGACGCTCCCCGGCGAAGCAGATGCCCGCGGTGAACAGAACGAACCCGACGACTGCGGTGGTGATTCGTTGCATGGTGACCATTGTAAGTCCGATATCCTCGCGCCCTTGCGGGCGCGGTGACCGGATGTGAGGCAGAATTAGGAATTAGGAATTCGGAATTTCCGACGCGAGGAAGCAGTCGGGTGGGTTGAGGGGAGTATCCCGCGCTCTGGCGCGCTCGTTCGGAGGTGCCTGGCATCCTCTCGAGGAGCGCGACGATAGAAGGGTCCTGTTGAAACTTATAGCGCCTAACCTGACGTCGGGTTCGGAGAAATAGACGAAGACGGGCACGGAAACGGTTGCAGGCTGCGAGCAACTCAAAACTCAAAACTCAAAACTAAAAACTCAAAACTCAAAACTCCTGGATCAGTGGGTGGCCGCCTTCGGGGTTAGCGTCCCGGGTCGGGAGGATATATCTTGGGAGGAGAGTCTTCCAAGGAGGTGCGTTATGCCGAGGTTCGTCCTGATGACCCGTCTCGCCCCGGAGGCCGTGCACGATGCCGAGGTGCGCCGTGCCATGGGGCGCGCCTGGCTGAAGAAGGTCAAGACGGTGTGTCCCGAGGTGGAGTGGATCGCCCACTACGCGATCCTCGGACCTTACGACTTCATGGACATCTACGATGCGCCGTCAGTGGAGACGGCGCACAAGGTGTCGCTGATCACGCGCGCCGAGGGTGCGGTTTCGGCCGAGAGCTGGCAAGCCATGCCGTACGACAAGTTCATCGAGCTGTTGGAAGAAGTAGAGCCCTGACTACCGAGCGGAGCCAGAACCGGAGGTTCCGGCCCCGCCGGAAGCTCTCAGCGATCAGCGATCAGGTCTCAACAATCTAGGCTGATGGCTGAGCCTCCTGCAATAGTCCTGTCACCCCGAGCGAGGGAGTCCGACGACCGAGTCGAGGGATCCCCTTAAGCAGGAGAGTGCTGATATATCAGCTTATCCCTTACTTCGGGGGATCCTTCGACTACGCGCCCCATCCGGCTTCCGGCTTCGCGCTTCCGGCTTCGCCTTCGGCTACGCCGTGACAAGTCGCGCTACGCCGTGACAGGCCGCCAACCGGGCTACGCCGTGACCTGCCGGGGCGCTTCGCTCAGGATGACAAGAATTTTGCATGTGGCTGTGCTGATCGCTGAGGGCTGAAAGCTGACGGCTCGAGACCATCACTCGTCGAACGGCAGCGGCTGATCGTCGGCATCCTTGGGCGGCTGTTTCCCGCCGCCGTTCGATCCGTTGTCGTCGTTCGAGTGGTCACCACCATTGCTGTCGCTCTTGATCCTCTTCACCTTCGCCACCGGTTTGGGAGCGAGTCGGCGGCCGCGGGCTGCGACCCCGATGAACTCGAGCACCGAGAGGTCGAAGCTGCCGCTGTGGACCCGCTGGCGCTTCATCGGTACGAACTCGACGTGGATGATGTCCTGGGAATCGCCGTGGATCAGATAGTCGACCCTGCCCTCCTTGCCTTTGACCAGCTCGTACTCGCGGTCACGGATGAAGGCCTTGATGTGTACCTTTTTGCCCCAGGCGATCTTGGTTTTGTCGCGGTAGACCACGGTGAAGCGGGCGCCTTCCGATTGGTCGAAGACCTCCGCGTGGATGAGCTTGTCGGGGATCAGCACCTTGTCCTCGGGGGCGATGATGCGGAAGGAGCCGTCGCGGCTGATGAGCAAGATACGGTCGTACTCGCTGACCGTGAACTGGTACTTCGATCCCTTGACCTCGCTGCCAAAGAAGCCGGTCTCGGGGTCGTAGGCGAGCTTGATGTTCTGGCGGGCCACAGCGCGCACGTCCACCGTCTCGAAAGCGGATATCTCGGTGCGCCGGGGGTAGCGCTCGCCGTAGGTCTTGAGCAGGTGCTCGAGGTATTTGATTGTGGTCTGGGTCAACCGCCGCAGCTTGCCGCGGAACTGTTTGATGGCCTTGAGGGTGGCTGCGATCTCCTGCCGGTTCTTCTCGATGTCGTACTGAGAGATCCGCCGGATGGGGATCTTGAGAAGAGAGTCGATGTCCTCGTCGCTCACCTTCCGGTCGAGCTCGCCGAGGTGGGGCTCGAGCCCGGTCCGCACCTCGGACACAACCTGCTCAGCGGTGGTCGCATCTTCGATGCGCTTGTAGATGCGGTTTTCGATGAAGATTCGCTCGAGGTCGAGCCAGTGCTTGCGGTTCTCGAGCTGGCCGAGCTCGAACTCGAGCTCTGAGCTGATCAGGTCCCGCAGCCGGTCCGTGAGGTAGCAGAGGACCTCGCTCACCCCCATTTCCACCGGGCGCCGGTCCTTGATCATCACCATGTTCGAGGTGATGGAGACCTCGCAGTCGGTGTGGGCATAGAGCTGTGGAATCACCTCGTCGGCGTAGACGCCCCGCGGCAGGCCGATCTCGATCTCCACCCGGTCGGTGGTGAAGTCGTCGATCGAACCGATCTTGATCTTGCCCTTCTGGGCCGCGTTTTCCATCGAGGCGGTGAGCCCCTCGGTGGTGGTCGAGAACGGGATCTCGCGGATGACGACGGTCTTTTCGTCCTTCCGTTCAATTCGCGCTCGCACCTTGACCTTGCCGCGGCCGTCGTCGTACTCGCTGAGGTCGGCGATGCCGCCGGTGGGAAAGTCGGGGTGAATCTCGATCGGCTCGTTCTTGAGAATCTTGATCTGGGTTTCCAGAAGCTCGGGCAGATTGTGGGGGAGGATGCGGGTGGCCATGCCGACCGCAATCCCTTCGGCGCCCAGCATCAGCAGCACCGGCAGCTTGCTGGGCAGTACGACCGGTTCCTCGTTGCGCCCGTCGTAGCTGGGCCGGAACTCGGTGAGCGCCTTGCGGAAGAGGGTCTCCTTGGCGAGGTCGGTGAGTCGGCACTCGATGTAGCGCGGCGCGGCGGCGGGGTGGCCGGTGATGATGTTGCCGAAATTACCCTGGCGCTTGATGAAGTAGTCCTTGTTGGCCAGCACCACCAACGCGTCGCCGATCGAGGCGTCGCCGTGGGGGTGCAGCTTCATGGTGTCGCCGATGACGTTCGCCACCTTGTGGAACTTTCCGTCCTCCATCCGGAAGAGGGTGGCGAGAATGCGCCGCTGCACCGGCTTGAGGCCGTCACGGACATCGGGGATCGCCCGGTCGACGATCACGTAGCTCGCGTATTCGATGAAGTTCTGCCCTATTAAGGACTTAACTCGCGTCATTTCCTCTCCGGTGAAAGAGCTGCCTCGAACCTCGCGGTCAGCTCCGGCGACAGTCCGACAACTTGGGAGGACAAGAATTCGGAATTCGGAATTCGGAGTTCGGAATTCCCTCCCGGCCCCGAATAACAGCGAACCGTGGGTGGTGATAACTCAAAACTCAAAACTAAACACCCGCCGACGGGAGCGGATTTTGGCCGCAGCCGGGGATCGCCGGCGAGCGGCCACCCGCTCGCGACGGTGGGTCACCGCGCCCGCAGGGCGTGAGTAACTCAAAACCGAGCCCCTCGGAATCTGGTACGGGATCATGCGATGTCCGCAATCAAATGCTCGATAATGTATTCCCGACGCTCCGGGGTGTTCTTGCCCATGAAAAAGTCGAGCGCCCGTTTGACGTCACCCATCGAGCCCACGGTCACCTGCTGCAGGTGGTCGTCGTCCGAGATGAACTGCTTGAACTCCCCGGGACTGATCTCACCGAGGCCCTTGAATCGGGTGATCTCGTGGTTGCGAAGGCTTTCGGCCGCCGCGTCCCTTTCCGCTTCCGAGTAGCAATAGACGGTTTCCTTCTTGTTGCGCACCCGGAAGAGGGGGGTTTCCAGGATGTGGACATGGCCCGTGATCACCAGCTCCTCGAAATAGCGCAGGAAGTATGTGAGGAGAAGATTGCGGATGTGCATCCCGTCAACGTCGGCGTCCGTTGCGATCACCACCCGGTTGTAGCGCAGCCCCTCGAGCCCGTCCTCGACGCCGAGGGCGCGCATGATGTTGTAGAGCTCTTCGTTCTTGTACACCGCCTCGCGGCCGAGACCGTGGGTATTGAGCGGTTTGCCCTTGAGCGAGTAAATGGCCTGGGTCTGGACGTCGCGCGCCTGGATCATGGCCCCGCCCGCCGAGTCGCCCTCGGTGAGGAAGAGGGTGCTCTCCTCGCGGCGCTTGGCCTTAGCATCCGAAAGGTGGACCTTGCAGTCGATCAGCTTGGGGATGCGGATGGCCACCTTCTTGGCCCGCTCCCGCGCCTCCTTCTTGATCGCCGACAATTCCTTGCGGATCCGCTCGTTGTTCTTGACCTTGTCGATTAGATTGTTCGCCGCCTCGGGCTCCTTGTGCAGCCACAGCACGACCTGCTCCTTGACCGCGTTGACGATCCACGAGCGGATCTCGGTGGAGCCGAGCTTGTTCTTGGTCTGCGACTCGAAGACCGGGTCCTGGATCTTGATCGCCACCGCGCCGATGAGCCCGTCGCGCACGTCCTCGCCGGCGAAGCCATTCTTGGCAAACTCATTGATCCCCTTGAGGATCCCTTCACGGAAGGCGCTCTGATGGGTACCGCCGTCGTTTGTGTACTGGCCGTTGACGAAGCTGAAGTAGGTCTCGCCATAGGCGTGGGTGTGGGTGAAAGCAAATTCGAGGCGGTCGAGGCGGCAGTGGAAGCCGTCGTAGACCGTGGGCTCCGAGCCGATCTCCTCTGCCAGGAGGTCGGCGAGACCCTCCTTTGAGGTGTGCTTGGCGCCGTTGTACTCGAGCACCAGCCCGCTGTTGAGGTAGGCGTAGTAGCGCAGGCGGTGCTCGAGGTACTCCTCCCGCCAGTCGTAATCCGAGAAAATCTCGGGGTCGGGGATGAAGCGGATCAGGGTGCCGTTCTTCTCCTTCGCCTCCTTGCCCCCCTTCTCCTCGACCTTCTTGCCGCGGCTGAAGAGTGCGCGCTTGAATTTGCCGTCGCGGAAGCTGGTCACCTCGAACTCCG
>DAOWFV010000217.1 GCA_030637805.1 Acidobacteriota bacterium
CGGCCTCCACAGAGGCCTACCCGTACTCATCGTCGGCGGGGCCGACGATGAGTAGGCTTGAGTACTTAGCTGTGAGCGCTTAGTCGTAGCAACCGATGATCTACCTAACGCAGCTGTGTGCCGTAACTCAAAACTCAACAATGAACACTCAAAACTCTTCTCCGAGGGAGAAGTCATGAATCTCTACGATGTTGCCATCCGCCGGCCGGTCTTCACCACCATGATGATGGTGGCGCTGGTGGTCTTCGGAGTCCTCGGATACCAGACCTTGCCCGTCAATCTCCTGCCCTCGCTCGACATCCCGGTCGTGACCGTGACCACCATCCTCCCCGGGGCCTCGCCGGAGGTGATGGAGTCCGACATCACCGACCCCATCGAGAGTGCGGTCAACACCATCGAAGGCATCAAACAGCTCACCTCGTACTCGGGGCAGGGAATCTCTCAGGTGACGATCACCTTTTCGCTGGAGCGCGAGATCGACATCGCCGCCCAGGACGTGCGCGACAAGGTCTCGGGCGCGCTCGGCGAGCTGCCACTGGACGCCGAACCGCCCATCGTGCAGAAGTTCGACGTCAACTCGGGGCCGATGCTGTGGCTGGCGCTGGCCGGGCTCGATGCGCGTGAGCTCTCCGACTATGCCGACCAGGTGATTAAACCGCGTCTGCAGTCGGTCCCCGGAGTGGGCAACGTCTTCGTCGCCGGTTTTCGCGAGCCGATGGTCCGGATCTGGATCGACCGCGACCGGCTGGCCGCCCACTCCTTGGCAGTGACGGACATCATCCGCGCCCTCGGACGCGAGAACCTGGAGCTGCCCGGCGGCATCATCGAGGGCCCGCTCACCGAGCTGGCGGTGCGCAACCTCGGCCTCTTCGAGACCGTGGACGATTTCGACGACCTCATCGTCGCCAACGTCGACGGCCGCCCCATCCGCCTCTCCGACGTCGGCTTCACCCAGCTCGGCATCGCCGACGAGCGCGGCCTTGCCCGTTACAACCTGACCCCCACCCTCGGCCTCGGCATCGCGCCCAGGGCCGGCGCCAACCTGGTCGACGTCAACCGCGGCGCCCGCGAGCGCATGGCCGAGCTGGCCGAGGACTTTCCTCCGGGAGTTTTTTACGACGTGGCCTTCGACGGCGCCGAGTACGTGGAGATCTCGATCGACAACGTGAAGGAGGACATCGTTCTCGGCGCCGTGCTGGCGATCCTGGTTGTCTTTGTCTTCCTGCGGTCATGGCGATCGACCTTCATCGTATCGCTCGCCATTCCCACCTCGCTCATCGCCACCTTCGGTTTCATGCGCATCTTCGGCTTCTCGCTCAACAACATGACGACCCTCGCCCTGGCGCTCTCGGTGGGCGTGGTGATCGATGATGCGATCGTTGTCCTTGAGAACATCTTCCGCCACCAGGAGGAGGGTGAGGAGGCCTTCGAGGCGGCCCACAACGGCACCCGCGAGATCGCTCTCGCGGCCATGGCCGCGACCTTTTCCATCGCCGCGGTCTTCATCCCCGTGGCCTACATGAAAGGCATGATCGGCCAGTTCCTCTTCGAGTTCGGCATTTCGGTGGCCGCGGCGGTCCTCATCTCCCTCTTCGTCGCCCTCACCCTCACCCCGATGCTCTCTTCCCGAATCCTGCGCGTCACTCCCAAGCACGGCCGCCTCTACGAGTTTCTCGAGGGCGGGTTCAAGTGGCTCGAACGGAGCTACACGAAGGCCCTTGACTGGGTCTTGCGCCACAAGGGAATCACCCTGATTTCTGCCAGCCTGCTTTTCGTCGCCAGCCTCGCCCTGGTGCCCCTCATCGGCGGCGAGTTCGCGCCCGCGGAGGACATGTCGATGTTCATGGTCATGACCGAGGCGCCGGTGGGCACCTCGCTCGAGGCGATGGACTACCGCATGCAGGAAATCGAGAGAATCGTGCTCCGACAGCCCGAGATCCGTTCGGGTTTCGCCGCCGTCGACATGGAGGGGCGAGGACAGGTGAACTCCGGGCTTATGTTCCTGCGCATGGAAAAACCTTCGAAGCGCGAGGCGTCCCAGGCCGAAGTGGTCACCCGGCTGCGACGTGAGTTGGCGGCTGTGGAAGGGATCCAGGCGCGGGTGGTGGAGTTCAGCTTCTACAACGTCTCGTCGGAGGGCGCCGAGTGGGCCATCTCGTACTCGATCCGAGGCCCCGACCTCCATGAGCTTGATCGCCTGGGCCGCCGCATGGTGGAGCGCCTTTCCGCCGAGCCCGGCTTCGTCGACCTCGACACCAATCTCGACCTCGAGCAGCCGCAGCTCTTCGTCAAGGTTGACCGCGAGCGGGCCCACGACCTCGGCCTGGACGCCGCGACCATCTACGAGACCGTCTACGCCCTGATCGCGGGACGCGAGGTCGGC
Source organism: Acidobacteriota bacterium (assembly GCA_030637805.1). Lineage (GTDB taxonomy): Bacteria > Acidobacteriota > Thermoanaerobaculia > Thermoanaerobaculales > Sulfomarinibacteraceae > Sulfomarinibacter. The sequence continues at coordinate 2,384 of DAOWFV010000217.1, forward strand.
TCCTACACCACCCAGGGCAAGCGCTACGACGTGCGCATCAAGGTCCTCCCCGCGCAGGCGCTGAGCGCCGAGGACATCGGCGCGCTTCAGGTGCGAACGTCCACGGGGCGGATGGTCCGGCTGGACTCCATCGTCGACATCAGCTACGGCGTCGGCCCCATCAACATCAACCGCAGCTCCCGCGAGCGCAGTCTGCTGCTCACCGGCAACCTCGAAGATGTGCCGTTGAACCGGGCGCTCGAGACGGTGGACCGCATCCTCGCCGAGGAACTGCCCGAGGGCTACTACGCCCGGGCGACGGGCCAGGCCGAGGAGTACGCCGAGTCCATGGGCTCCTTGCTCTTCGCTCTCGGTCTCGCGATCCTCATCGTTTACATGCTGCTGGCGAGCCAGTTCGACTCGCTTCTCCACCCGTTCACCATCATGCTCGCGCTGCCGCCGGCTCTGGTGGGGGCGCTGCTCGCACTCTTTCTCACCAACTACACCATCAACATCATGTCGGTGATCGGGGTGATCCTGCTCTTCGGGCTGGTGACCAAGAACTCGATCCTACTGGTCGACCTCACCATCCAGAAGCAGGAGACGGGCCTCGACTGCGAGGCGGCCCTGCGCGAGGCCTGTCCGATCCGGCTGCGCCCGATCCTGATGACCGCGGTGTCGATGATCTTCGGCGTGCTGCCGGTCGCCCTCGCTCTCGGGGAGGGCGCCGAGGCGCGCGCCCCGATGGCAGTCGCCACCGCCGGCGGCATGATCACCTCGACCCTGCTGACCCTATTCGTGGTGCCGGTGGTCTATACCTATCTCGACCGCTTCGCCGCACGTCTGCGCGGCCATGAGAAGCACGGCCGCACCGAGGAGATCGGGTAGGAGCGGTTCATCGCCACATGGCCCGGTACCGGCGGTCGCTTGGCCTGCTTATCTCACCAGGTTTCGTGGTGAGATAAGCGGGCTAGCCTTGGCACAATGACGGTGATGTTGCGTCTCCGCCTGCTGGGTCTCACAAACCTCCGATTGGACATGGTCCTTACGGTGGTGCTGCTGCTGGTGTTGCTCGCCAGCCGCTACGCCGCTCTCCCCGCCACGATTTGGGACCAGGACGAGGCCTACCTGGCGGCGGCGGTGGTCGCATTCGATCCCACGGCCCTCCACCCCCACCCCCCGTGGTTCCCGCTTTGGGTTGTCCTGGGAAAGGCGGGGCACACCCTCGGCGCCGAACCTGACCGTGCCTTACAACTCGTCAGCCTGGCCTTCTCGTGGTGGATCATCTTTCCCCTCACCGCGCTGTGGTCGCACCTCGTGCCCCGCAGACAAGCGATCCTCGCGACGCTGCTCTTCCTCGCCCTTCCCGGGCCGTGGCTCTTTGCCGGCCGCGCCTTCACCGGCACCGCCGCCACCGCTCTGCTGGCTTCCGCCTTGGCACTCTGGATCCGTAGATCCCCATCCCGCCTTGCCCTCGCCGCCGGTTCCTTCGCTGCGGGCTGTGCGCTCCTTATCCGCCCTCAGTTCGCCGCGGCGCTCGCCATCACCCTGCCGTTGATGTGGCGGCGAACCGCCGTGGGACGCCGCCGATGGCTGTTGCTGCCTTTGGGGACGATGCTGATCGCCGGAGGCGTCGGCTTGGTTGCCACCTCGGGCGGCGCGGCAGAGCTGCTCGAATCGCTCGTCACCCACGCCGAGTACCACCTCGGCGGCCTCAGTGGTGCCGACAGGTCGCTCGCCGCATCCGGTCTCGCCCGCGCTCTCGGCCACCCTGTGGCTGCCGTCGGGTGGGTCTTCCTCAGCGTGCTGGGAACAGTGGTTTTGCTGCGTCAAAGCAGCAGCCGATCGGCTTCGACGGTTCTCCTTGCCGCTTTGTTGCCGCTGGCTGCATCGATATGGTTTCTGGCTGATCCCGGCCACGCGCGCTACGCCGTGCCCCTTCTCGCCCTCTCCTCCGGTCTGGTGATCGCGGCGCTCGCTTGGGTGAGCAGACGCTCCCCACACCTCGCGGTCACCGCAGCGGTGCTCGCCTCTGTCCTTTCCATCTTCCCCGAGCTGCCCGGCTACCGCAGCGAGGCCGCTCCAACTCTCGAGGCGCTGAGCACCGGCGCCGCCATCGCCGATCGGGAAGGGGGCGCAGTCTGCGTCGATCACCGCCTGGTCGCCTTCGTCGACCTCGAGACGGCCACCCAACGCCTCGCCTCACCGGTGCTCTTCGATCACGTGGTAGCTTTCGACGGTGCGATCGCCCTGCCCGATGCTTGCGCCGCAGCGGTCCTCGCCGCCGGCCACCCGGCTCTCGGCATTCTCGAAGGCCCACGCCGGAGTTTCTCCTGCACCGGCAGCTGGATGCGCCGCCTTACGCGATCAGAATTCTGCACGGTGACGGTGATCGCGCGGTCACAGCGGCTCGACGCCGGTGGGCCCGCCGAGGAGGCGGAGATCGTCTCCGAGAGCGACCCAGTCGACGTGGCGATCATAAAAGACGTGCGCCTGCGGTGAGCGGTCGATCGGTCCGTCCATGTTGGCGAGGGCGATGTGCGTCTCGTCGGGCCATCTCTCCCCCTCGAAGAACATTGTGCTGCCGCAGAGCCGGCAGAAGCCGCGGCGCGCCTCCGGAGTGGACTGGTGCCAGCAGATGTGGTCGGCGCCGGAGACCATCGCGAAGCGCATTTTCTCGACCCCGAACCAGGTCACGAAGGCCGCGCCGTGGGCCCGTCGGCAGAGCGAGCAGTGGCAGTGGGCACACCACTTCGTCGGCGGCGTGACTTCGAAGCGCACGGCGCCGCAGAGACAGCCGCCGGTAAAAACAGCATCGTCGCTCATCGTCCGGGTTCTCCTACTCCGGAAGGAGGGCTATGATCCGTTCATGGTGGGCGGTGTCGATCGAGACGAAGGCGACGCCAACGTCGAAAGAGCCGTCGTCGGCCGGGTTTTCCCAGACAACCCTCCCGGTTGCCTCCACCATCTCGTGCTCGATGGTGATCATCAGCCGTAGGTAGGAGTCGATCCCCAACGACTCGACGCTGGAAACCATGACCCCGCCGGAACCGATCTGGCGCGTCGTCGCAAGCGCCTTTTGCTCGGCCGGGCCGAGCCGGTGGATGAGCACCGCGTTCTCCGCCGGGATTCTGGGGAACTGCCTTCTCGTGGTTTGCTCCGGGCTCATTCTCAATTCCTCAACCACTATTGTAACGTGAGTGTGCAAGTGGACCCGTGAATTCGGAATTCGGAATTCGGAATTCGGAATTTCCGGCTCTCGCTAAGCGGCTGGTCAACAGCATGATGAGCGACTCTCGTCTGCGGGATTCGGCAGTCCAAGAACAAACCCATCCCTCGGAAAACCGAGCGAGCGCAGCGCGCATCGGTTATCCGAGGACGGGTGGCCGCTCCCGTCGGTAGCCTGCTAATTCGGTGTCGGTCGGTCCTCCACGATCTCGCCGTCGCGGATCTCCACCATGCGGTCGGCACGCCGCGCGAGGGCCGGGTCGTGGGTCACCACCATCAGGGTCCGGCCCTGCTTCGAAAGATGGTCGAGCACGCTGAGAATGTCGGACCCGGAGCTGGTGTCGAGGTTGCCCGTGGGCTCGTCGGCGAGCAGGAGATCCGGCTCCATCGCCAGGGCACGGGCGATGGCCACCCTCTGCATCTGCCCGCCGGAGAGCTCGGTTGGCTTGTGCTCCACCCGGTCTGCGAGGCCCACTGCATCCAGCTGCTCGAGCGCGCGGCGGCGCCGCTCCCGTCGACCAACGCCGCCAAACAAGAGCGGCATCTCGACGTTTTCGAGGGCGCTGAGCTGGGGCAGGAGATTGAAGTTCTGGAAGACGAAACCGACCCGCCGGTTGCGGATGTCCGCAAGACGGTCGCGATCGAGGCCGGCCACCGATTCGCCGCTGAGACGGTAGTCACCGTCGGTCGGTGTGTCGAGACATCCGAGGAGGTTGAGCAGGGTGGACTTTCCGGAGCCCGAGGGGCCGACCACCGCCACGAACTCGCCGCGTCCGACCGTGAGATCGATGCCGCGCAAGGCCTCCACCTGGATCTTTCCGGTGTCATAGACCTTGGTGATCCCGTGCATCTCAATGATGCGTCCGTTCGGACCCGCGGTTCCATTATTCTTTTTCTTGAGTGGCCAGTTCATTTCCGACTCCCACCGCAATTCGCACAGCGAATTGCCGTTACTCGTACCTCAATGTCTCTGCCGGATCGACAGTCGCAGCTCTTCTTGCCGGGAAATACCCGGCGAGGATCCCGATACTGCCGAGGACCGCCGCGGTCGCAAAGGCGATCTGCCAGGACAGGGTAGGCTTGCCCAGGAACTCGAGCGCCGCGTTGCCCTCGACCGGCACCAGCCCGAGCAGGAGAATCATTACCATCGCGGTCAGCAGGCCCAAGCCCCCTCCCACCAGGGTGTAAGTGAGGCCCTGGAGGACGAAGGGGCCCGTGACCCAGCCGCCGCGCGCCCCGAGCGCCATCTGCACGCCGATTTCGCGGGTCTTCTCCTTGACCACGGCGTACATGATGTTGGCCACCCCGATGCCGCCGATGAGCAGAGTCAAGGCGCCGATGATGCCGAGGAAGAACTGCAGCCCGATCATGATGTTGCTCATGATGCGCGCTCCCTCGACGGTGTCCCACAGGCCTAACACCTGCTCATCGGTCGGGTCGAAACGGTACTTGCCCGCCAACGCCTGATTGAACTGGTCGCGGGCGAGCGGCATGTCCTCGGCGCTGCGCGCCTTGAAGACGATGTTGGTCAGCTGCTGGCGGCCGAACTGGGCCGCAAAGGTAGTGATGGGTATGACCGAGCCCCCTTCGTCGGGACCCTTGTAGGTCCCCATCTGCAGCTTGTGTTGCATGACACCAATGACGAGGTACGGCACCCGGTCGACAAACATGGTCTTCCCGACCGGATCCACGTCGGCGAAGATCTCCTCTGCCAGCTCATCGCCGAGGAATATCACCCGCCTCTTCTCGCGCTCGTCGTTGGCGTTGAAGAACCGACCCCCGGCCTGAGGGAAGTGGTGGCGCAGCTCTCCGTACTCCCAGTTCGTTCCGGTCACCCGACCGGTGATGGTGGTCTGTTCGTAGGTGAGAGAGCTCGACCAGCTCGTGAGCTCGCCGACCACGCCGGAGGCTGCGGTCATTCGCCCTCGCAGATAGGTGATGTCGTCCATTCGCGGGCGAATGGGACGTCCCTCCGGCAGTCCCTGCCACACCTTCGAGGTCTCGTCCGGCCACCACACGGCGATGTTCTCACCCATGCCGCGACGGCCCTTCATGAGCTGGTTCTTAAGGCCCTCGCCGAACGACAGCAGCATGACGATGGCCACGGTTCCCCAGGCGATGGCGGCGACCGTCAAGATCGCCCGCTTGCGCTGCAAAGAGGACGCCCGCAAGAAGAGGTGGCCTACGACCCGCCAATCGAGCAACCTCATAGTCCACTCTCCAGCGCTTTCGCTGTCGATTGGCGGGTCATGAATTCGGAATTCTCGGCCCTCCTTCTGCAGCGGAACTCGGCCAATCGTCCGTTTCCGGCTGAGAAACCCCGGACTCTCGATGACAATGTCACCTGGTTCCCTGAACCTGCGCCGACGATGGGGGGCGGGGATCTCATTTCTAATTCC
>DAOWFV010000093.1 GCA_030637805.1 Acidobacteriota bacterium
CTCGTGGCAGGGTGAGCAGGTCTGCTCCGCGACCTTCGATCGCGACACCGGCGACCGCGGGTCGTCCGGCGACAGGATCCCGTGCTCACCGTGGCAGTCGGTACACACTGGCGCGTCCGTCTCGCCGCGTGCCACCAGCTTGCCGTGGATGCCTTCCCAAAAATCGGCCTCGACGCCTTTGTGGCATTCACCGCAGGTCTGCGGGATGTTGAAGTGATTGATGGTCGACTCGGGTGAGCCCGGTCCGAGGATTTTGTGCGCGGTGCCGCCGGTGGAGTGGCAGTCGTTACAGGTGGCGGCCACGTAGATCCCGCCCTTGGTGGCCTTGCCGTGGACCGAGGTGTTGTAGATCTGGATCGGGTTGTCGATCAGGATGTCGTACTTGGTCGTGATGTCCAGGTTCTCGTGACAGTTGCCACAGGTCTGCGGGAGGTTGGTCGGGTGGACGGTGGACCGTTTGATCGAGGAGGGCAAGATGTCGTGGTCGCCATGGCAGTCGGAGCAGTGGGGCATGTCCTCGCAGGTTCCCCCCCGTACCGCCCGGCCGTGGCCCTGGTACTGCTCCGAGGCCTCTTCGTGACAGGTGCGGCAGCCCTCGCATCCGACGTAGAAGGGCACCTCCAACACACGGTGCGGCACCGTGTCCCTGTCCACGTGGCAGTCGAGGCACTCGAGGTCGACATGTGCCGAGTGCGAGAGATCGTCGGCGAAGGCCGAGCCGTGGGCGCTGGCCTCGTGGCAGTTGGCGCATGCTCCGCTCCCGATGGTTTCGTACTCCTCCTCCTCCACCTCTTGGGCCAGAGTGAGGCCGGCGCCCAGAAAGATCGCGAGGATGATGATGCAGAAGGGAACAAAGACTCGATTGTGAGTCCCTGAAATCATATTCAGTCTCAATTTTGACATGACTCAATCCTCCACCGCCTCCATTGTGGGTCATTTCACAAGCATGTCAAGAGCACAAGCCTTTTGTTTTCTGAGTGTTGAGATGTTGTCTATATTACCAAATAAGCATATTCCGGGTTCGTCAGAAGCTGTTCGACGATGCGCCAACCATACGCTCGCGGCATCGTGATCGGATCAGACGACGTTTACCCACACCTTTCGCGTACGCGGTCCGTCGAGCTCGACGAAGAAGATCCCCTGCCACGTGCCGAGACGGAGTCTTCCGCCCACCAGGGGAACCGTCACCGAGCTGCCGAGAAGCGTCGCCATCAGATGCGCGTCGGAGTTGCCCTCGGCGTGCGCGAAATCTATGCCGGGGACCATCGCCTCGTAAGCGGCGGTGAGATCTCGTGCCACGTCCGGGTCGGCATGCTCGTTGATGACCACTGCCGCGGTGGTGTGGGGAACGAAGACGTGGCACAGACCGTCGCCTCCGCCCTCCGCGACCCCGGCCACCTCGGCGGTGATGTCCACCATCTCCCGTCGCGTGCCGGTACGGATCTCGATCTGGTTCACGGCGTCCTCCTCCACTGGTTGTGGTACACCAGCCGGTAGGCCTCGCTCAGGTAGAGAACCCGCCGGATGTAGTTGTAGGTCTCTGGAATGGGCACCTCTTCGGTGAAGCGATGGCGTTCGGGCCAGCGTTTCCACCACCCGCGCACGCGGGTCTCGCCGGCGTTGTAGGCGGCGAGGGCCGGTTCCAACGCGCCGAAGCGGCGCTTGAGGCGCGCAAGCTCGCGCGCGCCGAGGCGCAGGTTGAGCTCCGGGTCCTGAAGGTCCGGGGATCGCCCGAGGCCGAGGGCCCGAGCGTGGCCAGAGGCGGTGTTCGGCAGCAGCTGAAGCACACCGATGGCGCCCCGCGGAGATCGAGCTGCAGCGGAGAAGACGCTTTCCTGCCGGGCCACGGCCGCCAGGAGCCACGGGTCGAGGTCGGACTCGTGGGCGGCGGAGACCAGCGCCCCCTGCCAGCGGAGGGGCAAGTAGGCCCGAACCGCGTTTTCCGGCGCCGTTATCATGGCCACGGTCCCGAGCTCCGGGAAGCCGGCACGCAACCAGCGTATGGCCTCGTTGGAAAGGCCGCGGCGGGAAGCCAGCTCCGCTGCGGCCAGAGCTTCGTCCGGGGAGGAGTCACGCTCACCTCGGATGCGCCTCCACTCGCGGACGGCCTCCCTCTCCGCCCCCGCCGCGAGGAGTCGGTGCACCGGAGGCGGAGGGCTGCTGGGAACTGCGGGCGGCGCGAGGTCCACGGCCTCGGATGGCTCGAGACCGAGGGCCTGCCGCGACCACTGGCCGTAAAGATCCGCGAGGTCAGCGGCGGCGAGATCGGCGAGGTCCCCACCTTCTCCGCCGTCTGCTGCCCAGTATTGGAGGCAGCGTTCGTGCTCGGGCAGGCTGCGGGCGAGCTCCCGCGCTGCGTCGGTCATGCCGCCACGGGCCAGGGCCACCCCCAGCCGGCGCCCGAGCCACTCCCGCCGGGAATCGGACCAACCCAGGGCCTCGAGCCGCCACCATGTTTCGAGAGCGGTTTCGAGCCGACCGGCCTCGGTGGCGCACTCGAGCAGCAGGCCCAGAGAGGGAGCAAGCAGGTCCTGCTCCGGGTCCGCCAGCAGCGCGGTGCGTGCCGCCGTCAGGCAATCGCCGAAAGCCTGGTTCGACCGGCGGTCCGGGAAGAGCTGCCACGCCCGGTGGCGATAGGCCTGGGCGCGAAGCGAGAGGTCCTCGGCGTCGGCGTCGCTGCCGGACGGCAACGCGCTCAGAGAGCGTCGAGGCGAGCCGGCAGCCAGCTCGGCGCGGGCCAGCTCCCGTCGGCGTAGGGCCTCGGTCTCCCCTCTCCAGCGAAGAGTCCTCAGTTCGGCCGCGGCGCGCGCGGGAGCTCCGGCGTGGCGCCAGGAGCGGCTTCGCTCGAGGTGCTCCTCGGGCGTGAGATCCCGTACCAGAATCCGCTCGAGCTCGCGGTCGATGGCGCGCAGACGCTGTGGAGCGCTCACGGCCAGGCGTCGCGCCGCCTGCAGCCGAATTTCCGGATCGTCGGTCGTGAGCAGGAGCTCGTCGACCTCCGGTCTGAGGCCGGCGGGCAGCAATGAGCGCTCGGCCAGCATCGCTTCGATCGGGCCCTCGGCTGCCAGCGTCCGCAACAGCGCGACCCGTGCGCGTGCGGCGAGGGTGGGAGGGGGCTCATCGGCAAGGTATCGCCGCCAGGCCTCCGGGGCGGCGTCGCCGCGGTCCAGACAATCGGCCCAGCTCGTGAGGCGCGCGTGTTCAAGGGCTGTGCCGGATCCGGCTTTGGCGAAGAGTTCGGCGGCGCGAGTCGGATCTGAGGCGACGACGGCGAATGCCTGATCCAGAGTCTGCTCGCGCGCCATCCCGTTTCGCAAAGGAGGCGCGTTAAAACAAGCGGCGGCCGTCAAGGCCGCCGCCAGGAGTACGCTCGAATTTCGGCGATTCACATCCCGAGGGCGTCTGTGTCGCCGTCGGCGAGGATGCGCACCAACTCTTCCTGGAAGTAGTCGTGTTCGGCCCGGATCTCGGGCGGGATGCGCTTCTCGTACATCTCCAGGCTCCGGGCGATGTCCTCCTTGAGGCGCTGGTGGAGGTCTTTGTTGGCGCGCCCGCGATCGACCTCGTCCTCGTTGTAGAGCTTGATCTCGGATACCAGAAGACGCGCAAAACGCCGCGCCTCTTCGTGTCGTGTCTCGTCCTCAGGGGATCGGGCAGGTCCGGCCTCCTCCGCGGCTGCGGCGGGTTCGGCCACTTCGGGGGGCGGGGCCAGCGGCTGCACCGGCGGGGGCATGGCCGCCACCTCGGGAATCGACGGCGCTACAGGTTCTGCGACCACTTCGGGCGCCGCCGGGATCTCATGGCTGACCAGGGCCTCACCGACGTCGACTCGCAATGTGGCCGAGGGGTCGAATGTCTGCTCGGCCCCCGCACCCTCGTCGATCTCGGCCTCGAAGTCGTAGTCGATCTCCACCACCTCGGGCTCGGCGGGCAGCACCTCATCAGCGGGAATTCCGAACTCCGGCTCGGCCTCGGCGCTGGGTGGCTGGAAGTCAGCAGCCTCCTCGGCCCCCTCGACAACATCGACGGCGGGGGCGTCCACGACCTCGGGCTCTTCGATCTCGATCTCGATCGGCTGCTCCTCCGCCGCCTCGGGTTCTTCGATCTCGATCGGCTGCTCCACCGCCACCTCGGGCTCGAACTCGGGCTCCTTGGGCTCCAGCTCATGGGGCAGCTCGACTTCCTCGGGCTCCTGCTCGACCTCGAATGTCTCGGGTTCAGCAACCTCTTCGGAGAGTGACGGCCCGTCCGCGGATACCTCGAAGGCCGCCACCTCTGCGAGCATCGGGGTCGGCACCTCCTCGCGGTGGTGAAGGGTGTCCACGAGCCAGCAGGCAACGGTGATGAAGGTCTGGGCGGCGTCGAGATCCCACGGCTCATCATCGCTGTGATCGATGTAGATCATGCCCATGAGCTTGCCGCGCAAGCTGATCGGCAACAGGACCGCCTCGTCGGGAAAACCATCGCCTTCGAGCCAGTCGGTGAATAGCGGGTCAGCGCCAGGCGCGAAGCTCAGGGGCAGCGCCGATTCCACAAAGCGCTCGAAGACGGGCGATGCGCCTACCTCTCCATGCCAGCTCTTGAGCCGTTCGCCATCCGGGAAACCGATGCCGCTCCAGGCCGAAACGACTCCGTCGCGGATCACCATGACCACCGCTCGGCCCACGTGTTCGGCGAGCATAGGCAGGAGCTCCCGCAACAGTTCCGACTGGGTACGCGCCCGGTCGAGGGTTCGCAGAACCTCGAGCGAAATCCCGGAGGGTCGTGCGGCCTCCTCGCGGAGCTGGGCCACAATCGCCTCGACATCACTCACCGGGAAGCACTCCTCTGCATCTCTCGGGAGGGCCTCTTGGAAGTTGGACTTGGCAGCCTGGACAAGTTCCTCGAGGCGTTCGACCACAGCATCAAAGCTGCTGGTGACAGCGTCGAGGCCACTGCTCTGCGCCTTCTTCAGATGCTCGAGAATGGCATCGTACCGATCCATGGTGCCTCCAATCGCGCCCTCCGAGTATTATCCCTAGCCCGATGACCTCCCGTCAAGCGCTTGAAAAGAACCGCGATCCGCGGTGCGGTCCCATGTTCGAGTAAGCCGGGGGCCCGCATGTGATTAGCATGGGTAGACGGGATCGGCGCCAACCCGCACTTCTCACCGGGTGTCTACTGCGGACGGCGAATGGCAGCCATCTGTCGTGTTTTTCGCAAATCGTGCTCCTCAACGTACTGCGGGTACGCCGTCGTCGCCCGATTCTCGAAAAACCCAACTTCTGACTACCCTTCGCCGCCCTCGCTAAGAAACCCGGTGAGAAATGCGGGCTAAAGGCGAACGTTGCGGGAGGTTGCAATGCCGTTGTCACCAGAGGGGAATTCTGCTAGCGTGCGACTGGAAGGGGGGAGTCATGACGAAGATCCGATTCCTACCGGTTGGTGTTGCGGTGTTGGTCGTTGTCGGGATGCTGTCCGGCTGCTCGCGGGGGCCCAGCGAGGAAGAGCTGAAGCTTCAGCAACTTCAGGAGGATCTGGGGACGCTGCAGGAACAGCACCAGGTCCTGCAGGAGGCGCGGTCGGATCTGGTGGAGGCCGAGGCGACGTTGGCCGAGCTCGAAGCGGTGCCGGAACGCCAGCGCAGCGACGAGCAGAAAGCAGCGCTGACAGAGCTGCCGGCAACGATCGAGGGACTCAATGTGTCCAAGGACGAGGCGTTTGAATCGGTCCAGAGCATCCTGGCCGATTTCCTCAACGTAGCCCTCAATGAATTTCCGCAGGAGCCCATCACGATCGAAGGGCTGAAGGTGTACTCCGAGGAGGCGATGGTGATCGCCGACGAGACGGTGGCACAGTCTGGCGACTACAAGAAGGCCGTCAATCAGCTCGACGTCGCACGCAGCTATTACGAGTCGCTCGATCTCACTCCCTATCAGCCGTTGCTCGACCGGATCGACGCCCTCGGAGATATCCGGTTCATCACTGTGGAGCGGTTTGACCTGGTTCAGAAGAACATGACCATGGATGAGGTCAAGGAGATTGTCGGCGTGCCGTACTACCAGAACATCCAGGTGGACGAGAAGCGCGGGGTCGAAACCTGGCTGTATCGGAAGCGCGGGGGTGGTGCGGCGGCGATCTACTTCAAGATGAAGACCGGAAAGGCCTACAACAAGAACTTCGAGGCGGTGAAGACCAAGGTCGTCACCGACTGAGCTCGGCTGCCAGCTGGCGCTAGCCCGCATATCTCACCAGGTTTCGTCGCGAGGTCGGCGAGGTGCCGTGCACAGTGGTGTTTTCGATCCGAGGGGCGCGGAGTCGTACTCACCAGTACGTCGAGCACCCCGAGGCGAGAAAACGACGCTGGGGGCGGCGCATCGCCGTCCGCAACAGAAAGCTGGTGAGATATGCGGGCTCGTGTGCCCCGTCCCTCTGGGAGTGTCGGCTGGGCGTCCTTGCCCTGCTATGCCCTGAGTGTTGACCCTTCGCCAGGGTGGTGGTACCCTGCCATCCCTTATGTGTGTGCCTTGCCGCTCGGCGGTTTGGGTGCAATCCGCACGGAGAGGGGGTGGTCCTTCATGTCGACTGGTGTCACAGTTCGTGATAATGAGTCCTTCGAGCAGGCACTTCGCCGGTTCAAGCGGAAGTGTGAAAAGGCCGGAATCCTCTCCGAGGTCAAGAGACGCCGCTTCTATGAGAAGCCCTCCGAAACCCGCAAGCGGGAAATGATCCAAGCCCGAAAGAAGATGCTTCGCAAGCTGGCGAAGCAGCGGCGCTCCGGCCTGCTGTAGCTCCTCGGTGAGTCCTAATCTCTCAGCAGAGCTCGAGTTCGACAAGGTATTAGAGTTGGTCGCGGCCCACGCCCGCACGGGTGTGGGCCGCGTTTTCGTCATGAGGCTCGGCGAGCCGATCGAATTGGTGGACGACGGGCTGCGACTCGCCTTGCTCACCCGCGCCGTCCACCGGCTCATCGAGGAGGATGGAGCGGTCGCCTTTGCCGGGGTGGACGAGGCCGCACCCTGGATTGAGAGCGGGGCACCACCGCCCTCGGAGCCGCGGGACCTCGTTGCGCTTCTGACCCTCGCACGACGGGTGGCCTCCATCCGGCGTCGGCTCGCGGGCGCGGACGACGCTCCGCTCGAGGAGCTCGCCGACGAGCTCCCCGACACAACCGGCCTGATTGCGGCGGTGGCGCCGCGCCTCGGTCGCGACGGCCGCATTGCCGATAACGCCTCTCCCGAGCTCGCCCGCCTGCGCCGGGAGATGTCGAGGGTGCGCGCCGAGGTCGTGGGCGAGCTCGATGCCATTCGGAGAGCTCATCCCGCGGCCGTCACGGATGCGCCACCCACCCTGCGTCGTGACCGCTACTGCCTGCCGGTGCACGCGTCGGCTCGGTCCCAGCTGCCGGGCCTCCTCCTCGACACCTCCGCGCGTGGTGTTACCTCATTCGTAGAGCCCTTCGCGGTGGTCGAGCTCAACAACCGGCTTGCTGCGGCGGTGGCCGGTGAACGGGAGGAGATACGGCGCATCGTGCAGGAGATCGTTCAGCTCTTCGCCGAAGCGCGGGATGATCTGGCGGCGGCGGTGGACGTCCTTGCGGAGCTCGACGCCGCCCAGGCGCGGGTTCTCTTCGGTCGCTCTGCGGAGGGGCGGGTGGTGATTCCCGGCGAGGGCCGGGAGCTGGAGCTGCGCGGCGCCCGCCATCCGCTCCTCGACGAGCGTCTCTACGCCCTGCGGCTAGAGGTCTTCGGCGGGTCGGAACGCCGTGACCCGAAGCACGGGGTGGTACCTCTCGACTTCCGATTGCCCGAGGGAGTGCGGACCCTGGTCGTCAGTGGCCCCAACGCCGGCGGCAAGACGGTGGTCCTCAAGACTCTCGGGCTGATGGTGCTGATGTGCGCCCGCGGCATTCCGCTGCCGGTCGAGGAGGGGACTATGGTCCCTGGCTTCAGAGGCCTCTGGTGCCACATCGGAGATGAGCAGGATGTGGCGGCCGACCTCTCCACCTTTTCCGGTGCGATGGCCGCCACCGCCCGCTTGCTGCAAGAGGCCGACGCCGACACCCTGGTGCTCTTCGACGAGCTCGGCGCCGGCACGGATCCGCTCGAGGGCGCCGCTCTCGGTTGTGCCCTGCTCGAGGAGCTCAATCGCCGTTCCTGCCTGACGGTGGCCTCTACGCACCTTGCTGCTATTGCGCTTGCGGCCACGTCCGCCGACGGTATGGACAACGCAGCCATGGAGTATGACGAGGCGTCCGAACGCCCGACCTACGGCCTCAGCATGGGGCGCCCCGGGCGCTCGCGGGGTCTCGAGATCGCCCACCGCATGGGGGTTGCAGAGTCGGTTCTCGACCGCGCTCGCGGACTCCTCGGCGGCGACCACCTCGAGCTCGACCGGTGGTTGCGGAGGTTGGAGGCATTGGAACAGGAGTTGGAGGCGGAGAGAGCGGATCTAAGCCGACGTCAAGGGGAGGCCGAGGAGCTCCGTCGCGAGGCCGCTCGCGAGCTCCAGCGGCTGCAGGAGGAGCGAGAAAATCTGCCGTCAGAGCTGGCCGTGGAGCGCGAGGAGCTGCGGCGCCGGGCGAAGAAAAAGCTCGACAAGGTTGTCGCCAGGCTACAGGAGGCCACCCGCGAGCACGAGGCCTTGGGTCGGCGGCGGCTGCAGAAGCTGCGCGACGAGGCTCTGCGCCTCGAGGAGCCCGAAAAGACGGCTGCTCGAGACCCGTCCGGATCATTGATCGAGGGCGCCAGGGTCCGCCTCGCTCTCGGAGGCGAGGGTGTGCTGGGTGAGCTCCGGGGCTCGCAGGCCCGGGTGACGGTCGGCGACAAGCGGCTTTGGGTACCGGTCTCCGAGCTCGAAGTTGTAGACGGACCGGCGAAGCCGCGGCGGGCAGAGGTGCGGGTGGAGGCTGCTGACGAAATCCCTCGAGAGCTCAATCTAATTGGCCTTGACAGCGAGCGTGCCCGTTCCGATCTCGAACGCTTTCTCGACCAGGCCTTCACCGCCGGGGCGCCGACTATCCGGGTCGTACACGGACATGGCGCCGGCATCCTGCGCCGCATGGTGGCCGAGGTCTGCCGTACCCACCCGGCCGTTCGGTCCTTCCGGCATCCAACCCAGCGCTTCGGGGGCACGGGCGCCACGGAAGTCGAACTCGAGCAGGGGGGATGAGGGGGAGAGCGGAATTAGGAATTAGGAGTTAGGAATTAGGAATTTCGGATTGCGAATTTCGGATTTCGGATTTATCGGCGCGCGGTCTAAGGGTACTGATTTTCGTTAATGGTAGGTCACGCGACATTCTGGCGTCGCGCTTCCCGAGAGGATGACAGGCACCTCCGAACCAACGCGCCCAAACGCGGGTAACACGCTCCAATCCCCCTATGCCTCTTCCCCGCGCCGTTAATTCCTAATTCCTAACTCCTAATTCCTAACTCGTCCCTGCCCCCTGTCACTCCCTCCATGCGAGAATGATCCGGCATGGTCGACGCAGACCTGAACCGAGAAGTCATCAGTCGGGTTCGCGAGGCCGCTGACCTCGTGGAGGTGGTGAGCGAGCATGTGCGTCTGCGCAAGCGCGGCCGCACGTGGGAGGGTCTGTGCCCTTTCCACGAGGAAAAGACTCCCTCGTTCTCGATAGACTCCGAGAAGGGTCTCTACTATTGCTTCGGCTGCCACCAGGGTGGTGACGTCTTCAAGTTCGTCATGCAGCTCGAGCACCTCAACTTCCCCGAGGCGGTGGAGCGGCTGGCGGCGCGCTTCGGCGTCCAGCTGCCGCCGAAGAGTCCGCAGGCACAGAAGCGCCGGGAGGAAGGGGAGCGACTGAGGGTCCTGCTCGAGGAGGCGCAGCGCTTTTTTGTAGACTGCTTCGAGGATGCAGAGGGCGCGTCGGGGCGCTCCGAGCTCGAACGGCGCGGATTCGTCAAGGAAACGTGGCGGGAATTTGGCTTCGGTTTCGCTCCCGATGACTGGCGACGCCTGCTCGATCACCTCGCGCGGCGTCATCCCGAGGGAACCATCATCGAGGCCGGCTTGGCGGTCCGACCGGAGGGGGGTACAGCCCCTTACGACCGCTTTCGCAACCGGCTCACATTCCCGATCCGCTCCGGCGACGGTACCCTGATAGCGTTCGGCGGCCGCATTCTCGGAGACGGTGAGCCCAAGTACCTGAACAGCCCCGAGAGCTCCATTTTCCACAAGCGGTCGACCCTGTTCTGCCTCGACCGCGCGCGCCGGCCGATGGCCGACGCCGGACGGGCCCTGGTGGTGGAGGGGTATTTCGACTGCCTGTCCCTGCACCGGGTCGGTGTGGTTAACGTGGTGGCGACGTTGGGCACAGCCCTTACCTCGGAGCACGCACGCCTCCTGCGGCGCCGGCTCGGGTCGGACGGGCTCACCCTCCTGTGTTACGACGCAGACGAGGCCGGCCGGCGGGCCGCAGGGACCGGGGCGAGGGTTCTGCTGGAGGCGGGGGTCGAGACGGCGGTTCTGGTGTTGCCGTCGGGAATGGACCCGGACGACGTGATTCGCGAGCGCGGCGCCGAGGTCTTTTCAGAGCTTCTGAAACACCCTACTCCGCTGCTCGAGTTCCTCCTTGGCGATCTCCCGCCGGAGCCCGCTCGAAGACGGCGGGCGGGCTTGCAGCTCGCTACCCTGGTCTGCTCCGCGTCGGACCCGGCCCTGCGACAGAACCTTGTTGAGGAGCTCGCCCGCCAGCTCTACCTCCGTCCGCGTGAGATCGAGGAGCATGGCCGGCAGCCGCGTCGCGGTGGCGTCGTCCAGCAGGTGGTTGAGCGGACGCCCCTGCCGCCGGGTGAACGCGAGCTGGTGCGCATCCTTCTCGAGTGCTCGGGCACCTGGCGCAAGAAGATCATCGATCTCGTTCAGCCGGAGCTGATCGAGGACGACCGTATTCGGCACCTGCTCGAGGAGGCGGCTGTGGTGATGGGGAGGGAGGGGTCTGAGGCAGCATTTGCGGCCGAGCTGTTGCGCAGCAGCGCCGATCCCGAAGCGAGCTCGCTTGTGGCGGAGGTGAGCAACGCACCGATGCCCGAGATCACCGACGAAACCATCCGTGTCCAGCTACGCGCCCTCCTGCAGCGCCAGGCGCGGGAACGCGCCCGCCGTCTGGGGCCGCAGATCGACGCCGCCGAGCAGCGGGGGGATGCGGAGGAGTTGGACCGATTGTTGGCGGAAAAGGCCCGCCTGAGGCGGGATTCGGCAGAGATCTGACGCCTTGGCGACAAAAATCTCTCGAAAATATTGTTTCAGGGGTTGCCAATCCTGATTCCGAGGCCCATATTGCATTGGATGGTGATAGGTCTTGCGGGAAGGCCTGTGCGTCGGGTAAGGCGTCCAATCCAATATCATTCTATGGAAGATACCCTCGAGTGACCCTGTTCGGGAATGAAATGCCGGCGGGAGATGCTGCCTCGTCTGTGTTGTTTGTCCCTCTTGGAGGCGGTCCGACAGAGGTCTCGGCGCTCGCAGTGAACCTGGACCCCAATTTGTTTGGAGGCTGCTTGTGGTGAAGGAGTCGAGCTTGCAGATCGAAGAGAAGTACCCGGAGCTGAGCAAACTGATTCAGGCCGGCAAAGATCGCGGCTACATCATGTACGAGGAACTCTTCGAGAAATTGCCCGAGGAGGTCACGGGCATCGCTGAAGAGCTTGATGATATTTACATGCGGTTGAGCGAGCTCGACATC
>DAOWFV010000001.1 GCA_030637805.1 Acidobacteriota bacterium
CCGGAGAGGACGGGATAGACCAGCCCGATCGCTTTGGCGGCGCCGGTGGAGCTGGGGATGATGTTGATCGCGGCGGCGCGTGCGCGGCGCTTGTCCGAGGGATGCTGTGTATCGAGGAGGCTCTGGTCGAGCGTGTAGGCATGGGTGGTTGTGAGCCAGCCGTGCTTGATGCCCACCGTCTCGTGCAGGACCTTTGCCATTGGCGCCAGGCAGTTGGTGGTGCACGACGCATTCGAAATCACGTGGTGTTTTGCCGGATCGTAGAGCTCGTTGTTGACCCCCATGACGAAGGTCTCATCGACCTCTTTGCCGGGGGCGGTGATCACCACCTTGTGCGCGCCGGCAGAGAGATGGGCCGCGGCCTGATCCCGCGTCCTGAACCGGCCGGTGGCCTCGAAGACGTAATCCACACCGAGCTCCTGCCAGGGAAGCTTGGTCGGGTCGCGCTCAGCCAAAACCCGCATGCGGTCGCCGTCGATGATCAGATCCGAACCGTCGACCTCCACCGAACCCTTGTAGGGGCCGTGCACCGAGTCGTGACCAAAGAGATAGCCGAGCATATCGGGGGAGGTCAGATCATTAACCGCGACCAGATCGAAGCCCTCGCGGGCCTTGAGATGGCGGGCCACTATCCGACCGATTCTTCCGAAACCATTGATTGCGACCTTGGTGCTCATCGGGGTCCTCCATGAGACTAAATTGGCGCGACAGTATAGCAGAACGCAGGTGGGCCAGGAGGGGCCTCGGGATATTGCACCGCGGCGTGACGTGTGTTAGCTTTGCCGCCTGTGTGGCCCGTTCGTCTAGGGGTCTAGGACGCCGGCCTCTCACGCCGGTAACACGGGTTCGAATCCCGTACGGGCTACCAAACCTCTCTCAGCAAACCTCATTCACCAAAAGCCGGTTGTCTCCCTGTTATTTCGTTCCGCACGGGATATCGGTTAGAATCGTCGGGTCAGAGCTCAACCGGATCCGAAAAACTCGTCCAGGCGAAGGGAGAGGCAATCATGGAAGACACTCCTCAAGGCCCGACTGACGGCGCACCGCCGCCGGCGACTCCGCCACCATCCGAACCCGCGCCGCCCCCGCCGCAGGGAGCACCACCCCGGGAAGTCGTTTCCGACAACCGCCCTGTGATGATCGTGCTCGCCTACCTGTGGTTGCTGGCGCTGATCCCCCTTCTGGTCGAGAAGGACGACTCCGAGGTCCAGTGGCACGCCAAGTACGGTCTCGTGCTCACGGTGGTCGAGGTGGTGGTGATGATCGCCCTCCAGGTGGTGGTGATGGTCATCGGTGCCGTCAGCGGCGGTCTGGGCTGCGTCTTCGGTCTGCTGCTGCCTCTTTTCATGCTGGCGATCCTGATCGTCCACGTGCTGTGCATCGTCAAGGGGCTCAAGGGCGAGCGCTTCTTGATTCCCCCGATCAGCGACTACCCCGACCGCTTCTGAGCGACAGCCCGTGGACTCCCCGGGGACACCCGGGATGCTCCTCTTCCGGCGGGTGACGTCGCGCCGGATACGGGTTAAGCTCCCCCAATGAAGGACGAGGTGAGTTGAACCGTGCGTTTATCCCAGCGACTCGACCCGGAGATGGTGCTGATTTCCCCAGAAGTGGACGGGCGGGAGGAGCTCTTCCACCGGTTCGGGGAGGTTTTTCACAAGGACGGCCTGGTGGACTCCGTAGAGATTGTCGTGGAGCGCCTGCTCGAACGGGAGGCGATCCTCTCCACGGGCATCGGCGGCGGCGTTGCCGTGCCCCACGCCCAGATTCCGGGTCTGGGGCGGTTGGCGATGGCGGTCTCGACCCACCCCGGGGGGCTTGACTACCCGGCATTGGATGAGCAGCCCGTGCACCTCGTTTTCTGCCTCCTCGGCGATGCCGACACCGCGGCCGACCACCTCGCCGGTCTCGCCCGCCTCGCCCGCCTGGCGCGGCGCAGGGATGCCCTCGAACCTCTGATCGCCGCCTCCGACGGGCCCGAGTTCCTCGACGCCCTGGCGCGTTTGGAGGGAGACTGAGTGCGGCTGCTGGTGGCCATTATCCATCGCGAGGAGCTCCTCGATGACGTGCTCTCGGCCCTGGTAGAGATCGAAGCTCCGGACGCCGTGGTGGTGGAGAGCCGCAGTGGCCTCGAGCTTCTCGAGCGTGACATTCCGATCTTCGCCGGTTTGCGCTCGTTGGTTCCCGGGGGCATCGACTTCAGCCGCCTTGTCCTCTGCTTGATCGAGGACGACGGGCACGCCGAGGAGGCCCTGGCAGCCCTTCGTGGGCTTCGTCAGGGACCGCGCCATCCGCCATCCGAGCCGCGCAACACGGCGATGCTGGTCCCGGTTTCCGCCGTAGAGTTCTTCTAGCCCGAATATCTCACCGGGTTCCGTCGTGAGGGCGGCGAGGTGCCGTGCCCAGCGGTGTTTTCGATCCGAGGGGCGCGGAGCCGTACTTGACAGTACGTCGAGCACCCCGAGGCGAGAAAACACCGCTGGGTGCAGTGCATCGCCGATCGCAGCGGGAAGCTGGTGAGATATTCGGGCTAGGTACACTGAAGCATGCTGCGAGGGACGGTGGCCTTCCTGGTGCTGGTGATGTTCGCGGTGCTCGGCGCCGGGCTCCGCGACGCTCTGGTACGGCGCGGGCTGCGGGCGCCGGCCATGGAGGGGATCTCCTTCCTGGCGGTGGGTCTTGCACTCGGCAGCCGCGGGCTCGGGCTCTTTCCGGAGGACATGCTCGCCGGTTTGCGGGTGGTTGTCCTCTTCGGTCTCGCCTGGATCGGGCTCGTCTTCGGCGTCCAGGTTGAGCTGCGAATCATCGGCCGTCTTGCTCGTTGGCATCGGTGGATCGGCCTTGCCACGCCAGTCGCCCTCGGGATTCCGGTCGCGGCTGGGGCTCTGATTTTGGGCCTCTCGCCGGCGCTGGCGCTGGGGCTGGCGGCTGTGGCCATGGCCAGCTCTCCGAGCTCCCTCGAGGGGCTTGCGCGTGGTCGCCAGCCTCGCGATCGCGGCGCCCTCCGTCTCCTCAAGCTGGTGATGGCCTTCGCAGGAATCCCGGCGGTGACATTCTTCGCTGCGGCCACGGCGCTCGGCAGTCCGCTTGCTGTCGGAGAAGGCGGGAGCGTCCCCGAGTGGCACCTGGCGCTCTTCATCGTGGCCATCGGGGTTCTCGTGGGCTACGCCATGGTGGTGCTGGTGCGCGGCGTGCGCGAGCACATCCGGCTCCTCACCCTCGCCTGCGGGACGATGTGCCTGGTCACCGGGGCGTCGGCGGTCCTCGGCCTCAACGCCCTGCCCGCCGCCGCCTGCGCGGGTGCCGTGCTTGTCAACCGCTGCGTCTTTCCCCACCGTATGCTGCGCGTGGCCCACTCCCTCGAGCGCCCCATGCTCGTGGCCCTGTTGGTGCTGGTCGGGGCGTCGTGGGGCGGCGCCTCCTTTTCGTGGGCGGCCTTCGGGCTCATGACCGTGGTCCGTGCCGCAGCCGCGGCCGCGGCGGGGGAGATGCTCGGACGAGTGGCTCAGGTCCACGGACCTCGAGTGGGCACGACCGGCCTCGGGTTGGGGCTTCTCCCACAGGGTGAGCTCGCCCTCGGCCTGCTGGTCGCGATCGTCAGCTTCTTCGCCGACGCCGGGGGAATCCTCGAGGGTGTGGTGGCTGCAATCGTGGTCAACAACGCAGTCGGTCAGTGGTGGATGCGCAGGCGGCTTTTTGTCGGTAGCGAAGAGGGATCCGAAGCATGAGGTGGTTCCTCTTCCTGGCGCTGGCGGCCTTCAGCTGGGCGGCGCGGCTCATTGGAACCGGCGGGGTGGACGACCCCGCGGGCTCGGCCCTGCTGGCCCTCGGTTGTCTGATCATCGGCGGCGTCCTGGCGGGCGAGCTGGCGGTGCGTTTTCGATTCCCGAGGATCACCGGCTACCTGCTCCTGGGTATGGTGGCCGGTCCATACGCTCTCGGGCTCGAGACCGCCCGCGACGCCGAGTTGCTGCGGCTCTTCGAGGAGCTCGCCCTCGGCCTCATCGCCCTGACTGCAGGCGGGGAGTTTCGGCTGGAAGCCATCCGTCGTCGACTGCGGCCCCTGCTGGCCATCACCACCGCCCACACCGTAGGGATTTTCACCTTGGTCAGCGGCGTCCTGTGGCTGCTTCAAAAGTGGGTGCCCTTCCTCGGTCCGGTGAGTCCGGCGGAGGGCCTCGCCGGTGTCGCCCTGCTCGGTGTGATCGCGGTCGCCGTCTCTCCATCCACCACCATCGCGGTGATCACCGATCTCAAGGCGCGCGGCGAGCTGGTGGAAACCGTTCTCGGGGTGACCATTCTCAAGGATCTGGTGATTCTGCTCCTCTTCACCGCCGTCAACGTCCTCGCCCTGTCGTGGGTCGGAGGGACCCCCATCGGGCTCGGCGGTCTGGGCCACGTGGCGGTGGATATCCTCCTCTCCCTGCTCGTGGGCGGGTTCCTCGGGGTGGTGCTCGGCCTGTACATCGTCAAGGTGGGTCGGCTGGTGCCGTTGACGGTTCTCGTTCTCGCGCTCGCGTCGGCCGAGCTCGGCCGGGGATCGTCGCTCGAGCACCTCCTGGTGTGCATGGCGGCGGGCTTCACCGCCCGCAATCTCTTCCCGCACGCGGCGGGCCATTTCCTCGACGCCCTCGAGCAGTCCTCCACGCCGATCTACGTCGTCTTCTTCGCACTCGTCGGCGCGGGGCTCGACCTCGGGATATTCGCCGCGGTATGGGTGCCGGCGGTTGTTTACGTCGTGGTGCGGCTGCTCGCCGTGTGGCTGACAACCTGGGCGCCGGCCCGGGCTTCCGGCGCTGGGCCAGGGGTGGTGCGCCTGGGCTGGATGGGCTTCGTTGCCCAGGCGGGCCTCTCCCTCGGGCTTGCGGCGCGCATCCAGCGGGAGCTCCCGGACCTCGGAAACACGGTGGCCACGCTGGTGGTGGCGGCGGTTGTCATCAATCAGCTGATCGGACCCGTGCTCTGGGAGCGCGCGATCAGGGCAGCGGGGGAGGTCGGCGCCGGAGAGTGAACGGGCCGCCCCGGAGGGCGGCCCGTGACATTCCAGCGTCGTGCTGAACTCAGTTGCTCTTGCCGCCCATAAGGTTGAGCGGGGGCGTCGTGGGGAAGATACCGTTGCAGCCCTCGTCCAAGCCGGAAAAGCCCGAGCCCACGGCGTCGACGCTGCCAATGAAGCTCGAGTTGCCGTCCATGGTAAAGGTCACCGTGTACAGCATGTCGCCGCCGGCAAAGCCCGTATTGGTGTCTTCCTCGTAGTTTTCGCTCCACTGGACTCCGTCGGCGAAGTCCCCCAAGAGGGTGGGTCCGAGGCTTTGGCCGAAGGGGAAGAGCGTCGGGCAATCCTCGGGGCCCTTGTCGAAGTTGAGGTAGGTGCCGTTGATCACATCCACGAGCCCGTTGGCGATCACGAGATTGCCGCCGGAGGCAAAGGCCAAGCTGTCGTAGATGGCGAACTGGTAGGTGCCTTCGATCGAGCCCCCGCCGCCCGAGGAGGCTGACTCGAGGGTGGTCGGGTCGCCGCTGCCGTTATCCACCTTGGAGGCGCCGACCACCGCCGAACCGGAGCTGACGGTGATGAGCAGCGTGCCGTTGGCGAAGTCGCCAGTGTTCATGACGTCGTCGATGTTGCGCAGGTAGGGCTCGTAGGTGCCAAGCTCCTTGGTGAGCAGGTTGCCGATGCGTGCCCCTGACGGGTCGACCAGCTCGAGGTTGACGGTGGCACCGTCGGCGCCCGAGATGGCGTAGATGTTGGAGCGGAAGTCCGAGTTTAGGGTGAGGCCGACGGCGCTCGTCGATTGTCCCGCCGCGGTTGCCGCCCAGACCGGTACGCCTTCAAAGCCCTGACCAAAGGTCTCCGAACCCTCGACCGCGAAGATCCGCGAGTTGACCACGACGACGTCGTCGGCGACGACGCGGAAAGCGCCTGCACCCTCATCCAGCAAGAAGTCGTTCAGGATCACGTCGTCGAGGATCTCGGTCTCACCCGGCAGGAGGTCGAAGGTGATCGACCCCGGAGCGGTGTTGTCGTGGTCGCGCACCAGCCAGAACACCTCCACCGAAACCGTGGTATTGCCGGGGTTCATGACGTAGAGATCGGTGACCCAGTTCGCGATGCGCACGGCCGCCGGCACGAGCACGTCGTTGCCGGGGTTCAGGGCAAGGGCCGGAGAAACGGCGATCAACAGGCTGAGGCAGGCGAGAGCAAAAGTCTTTCGATTCATGTGAGACCTCCTTGGTCCGATCATCAATCCAAACCGCTCGGCACCTTAACAGATTCCCCGCGACAGGGGAGGAGTTGCTTTTCGCGAACCACCCCAGGAAGATACGTTTCCTCGCTCGATTGGTTGACAGCGGAGGAACCCTTTCGGAATTAGAAATTAGGAACTCGGAATTGGAAATTGGGAATTCTCAATTCATGATTCTCAATTCTCGGAAAATCGGGCGAGCGCAGCGCGCGCCGATTTTCCGAGCGCGTCCCGGAGGGACGCGGATCGGATAAGATGTCCCGATGACTTACCAGGTTCTTGCGCGTACCTGGCGGCCGCAGCTTTTTGCCGATCTCCTCGGTCAGGAGGCGGTGGTGCAGACCCTGTGCAACGCCCTCTCCGCGGGGACCTTCGGCCAGGCCTACCTGTTCTCCGGCCTGCGCGGAGTGGGCAAGACGACCGCGGCCCGGCTGTTGGCAAAGGCGGTCAACTGCGCCGACGGGCCCACCCCGGAGCCCTGCGGGGAGTGCGCGTCGTGCCGGGAGATCGTCGACGGATCGAGCCTCGACGTCATCGAGATGGATGCGGCCACCAACACGGGTGTCGACGACGTGCGCGACCTCCAGGATCTCCTACGCTACCACCCGACCCGAGACCGCTACAGGGTGATCATCGTGGACGAGGTCCACATGCTCTCGAAAAATGCCTTCAACGCTCTCCTCAAGACCATCGAGGAGCCGCCGCCCTACATTCTGTGGATCTTCGCCACCACCGAGCGGCAAAAGGTCCCGGCCACCATTCTCTCGCGCTGTCAACAGCTCGAGTTCCGTCCCGTGGGCACCGACCTCATCCGCGGACGCCTCGAGGCGATCGCCGCCGAGGAGGGGTTTTCCCTCACCCCCTCGGCCGCCTCCTCCATCGCAGCAGCAGCCGAGGGAAGCGTCCGCGACGCCCTTTCCCTCCTCGACCAGCTCCGCGCCTTCGCCAGCGACGAGGTGGATGACAGCGCCGTGGCGGAGGTGCTCGGCGTGCCGCCGGTGGAGGTGACGGCCCGTCTCGTGGAGGCGCTGGCAGCCGGAGGGGCGGCCGATGGTCTCGCGATGCTGCGCGAGCAGCTTTCAGCGGGTCAGGATGCCTCGGTGCTCTATCGAGAGACCGGTCGCGTCCTGCGCACCCTGCTTCACCTGGCTATCGACCCCGAGCTCGAGCAGGCGCTCGCCTCCGAGCACCGCGCGTTGATGCAGCCCATCGCCGACGCCCTCGGCGCGGACGCGTTGGGCCGCATGCTCGGTCTGTGGATCGAGCAGGAGCCCCTGCTTCGAGAAGCCGGAAGCCGGGAGCTTGCTCTGGAGGTGGCCTCGTTGCGGCTTGCTCGCTGGCCTATGGTGCGCCGGGTGGAGGAGTGGCTGGGTGGCGCCGGCGAGGTCGCGCCGCCTCCCACCACCCAGAAGGATCCGCAGCAGGCGCCCCCGGCGGCCTCCGGAGGTTCCTCCTCGGACGGGCCCGCCACGGAATCGGGGGGTGATGATCGGGCCGAGGGTCGGCCGGCGGAAGCCGCGGCGCCGGGTCCGTCCCTTGAAGAGGAGGTGCGCTCCGACCCTGGTGTGGTGCTTGCCACCAGGGTGCTCGGAGGCGAGGTGGTCACGGTGCGAAGCGAAGGAGAGGGCTCGTGACCATCCGGCCCCAGCCTTCTGTGTGGGCGCGTTGATGGACCTTCGCCCGCGTCCGGTGCGTGCCCTGCTTGAACACCTCGAGCGCCTCCCCGGTGTCGGTCCGCGAACCGCCCAGCGTCTGGCCGAGCACCTGCTGACCGTCGACCCAGGAGAGATCGAGGCCTTTGCCGGGGTCCTCGCCGGGCTTCGCCACTCGGTGCGGCTGTGCTCCGTCTGTTGTCTGCTCACCGAGGAGGACCCGTGTGCGGTCTGCGCCGACGAGGGGCGTGACCACGATCTGATTCTGGTCGTCGAGGAGCCCACCACCGCATGGGCGGTGGAGGCCACCGGCGAGTACCACGGCCTCTACCACGCCCTCCTCGGCCACCTCTCGCCGCTGCACGGCGTGGGTCCGGAAGATCTCACGATTTCCCGCCTCGAGGAGCGCTGCCGGACGGGAAATCTGCGTGAGGTGATCTTGGCGACCGACCCCACGGTCGAGGGCGAAACCACGGCCCTTTTCATCGCCCGTCGTCTCCAGGCCCTGGGGGTGGAGGTCAGTCGTCCCGCATTAGGAATCCCGGTGGGCGGCGAGGTTGCGGCGGTCGATCGGGTGACCCTGGCCCAGGCGTTGCAGCTGCGAAGGCGGGTTTGAGATCCCGTCCTAGACTCTGGGATGGTGATGCCGTCGCTTGCCTGGACTAGGCGACTATGCTAAAAATTGAGATTACTGGGAGTGTGTCAGTGGCGAATTCTAGCTTGGTCATGTACGAGGAGGAGTTCGAGCGCATCAAGCAGCTCTTGAACCGCCTGCGTATCGACGCCAGCGCCAAGATCGTGTTTCTGGTCGACAAGAACGGTCAGCAGATCGCGGGTGCCGGCGAGGTCGATCTCGTGGACACCACCTCCCTGGCGTCCCTCACTGCGGGCAACGTGGCGGCCACCGACGGGCTCGCCAAGTTGATCGGCGAGAAGGAGTTCTCGATCCTCTTCCACGAGGGGCGCAAGGACAACATCCATATATCGATCGTCGGCCAGCGGCTGATCCTGGTCGTGATCTTCGACGAGCGCTCCTCCCTCGGCCTGGTGCGCCTGCGGGTGCGCAAGATCTCCGGGGACATCGAACGAGTCCTCGGCGACATGGAGGCCAAGGCCCAGGAGGTGGGTGTCGAAGAGGCCACCTCGCCCTTTGCCGAGATCACCGACGAAGACATCGACGCGCTGTTTTCCGAATGAGCTTCATCAACTACGCCGCTCGTGAGATCAACGTCAAGATCGTGTTCTATGGACCCGGTCTTTGCGGCAAGACGACTAATCTTCAGTACATCTTCGAGAAATCGAGCCCGCATCAGAAAGGGAAGCTGATCTCGCTCGCAACCGAGACCGACCGCACCCTCTTCTTCGACTTCCTGCCCCTCGACCTGGGCTCGGTGCGTGGCTTTAAAACCCGTTTTCACCTCTACACTGTGCCCGGCCAGGTCTTTTACGACGCCAGCCGAAAGCTCATCCTCAAGGGTGTGGACGGCGTTGTCTTCGTCGCCGACTCCCAGGAAGCGCGGATGGATGCCAACGAGGAGTCGATGCACAATCTCGGGGAGAACCTGCGCGAAAACGGTTTCGAGCTCAAGAACATCCCCTACGTCCTCCAGTTCAACAAACGCGATCTTCCCAGCGCGGTTGGGGTGGACGACATGTACCGGTTGCTCAACTTCAAGGGCGAGCCGACCTTCGAGGCCGTCGCTACCCAGGGGATGGGGGTCTTCGAGACCTTGAAGGCCGTCGCCAAGCAGGTCCTCTACGAGCTCCGGCGCCGGTAGAGAAGAGACTCGGCGCTCCAGCGCTGCGAAATTCTTTCCAAAAATTTTTCATTCCTAATTCCTAACTCCTAATTCCTAATTCTTTACCCAGCTATCATGTGATGGCATGAAGGATCGGGAGACGTTGAAATGGGGCGTCGTGGTGCTCGCAGCGGGCAAAGGAACGCGGATGCGGTCGGACCTGCCGAAGGTGCTTCACGAGGTGGCCGGGCGGCCGTTGATCGACTGGGTGCTCGATCTTGCCCTCGCTTCGACCGCTCCCGAAGGCGTGATGGTTGTGGTGGGTCACGGGGCTGATCAGGTGCGGGCGCGGGTGGCGGGCCGCGACGTTCGAACCGTCCTCCAGGAGCCGCAGCTCGGTACCGCCGACGCCCTTCGCGTGGCGCTCGACGGGATGGCGGACCCCTTGCCGGAGGCGGTGTTGGTGCTCTCCGGGGATGTCCCGCTCCTGCGCCGGGAGACCATCGAGCGGCTGAAAACCGAGCTCGAGGAAGCGGCCGCCGTCCTCCTCACAGCCGAGCTCGAGGAGCCCGGGTTCTACGGACGGGTGCTCAGAGACCCAGACGGGATGGTGGGCGCGATCGTCGAGGCGGGCGACGCGAACCCCGAGACCCTGACGGTGCGCGAGGTCAACGCCGGGGTCTACGCTTTCCGGCGTGCTCCGCTGGAGGAGGCCCTGGCTCATTTGGCACCCGACAATGTTCAGGGCGAGTACTACCTCACCGACGTGGCCGCCGCTCTCGGTGAGCAGGGCCTGCGGGTGGCGGCCATTCGCCTCGATGATCCCTCGGAGATGCAGGGCGTGAACACCGTGGAGGACTTGGAAACAGTGGAGAGCCTCCTCGCCAGTCCGGGACAATGATAGGCTGCGGCGGGAGCAGAAGAACACTCTGTGGGAGGCACCGTGGCCCAGATTTTCGACGAGATAGACCAGCTCGCCGTCAACACCATCCGCACCCTTTCGATCGATGCCATCGAGCGCGCGAACTCGGGCCACCCGGGCGCGCCCATGGGTTTGGCGCCGGTGGCCTACCTGCTCGTCACGCGGGTGCTCAAGCACAACCCGGCTGACCCGGAATGGCCCGACCGCGATCGCTTCGTGCTTTCTTGCGGCCACGCCTCGATGCTCCTTTACAGCGTTCTCCACCTTACGGGCTACGACCTCGGTCTCGACCAGATCAAGCGCTTCCGTCAGTGGGGCTCGCGAACCCCGGGACATCCAGAGGTCGGGGTGGTCCCGGGAGCCGAGATGACAACCGGTCCCCTGGGCCAGGGCTGCAGCACCTCGGTGGGAATGGCGATCGCCGAGGCACACCTCGGGGCGCTCCTCAACCGCCCCGGCCATAAGGTCGTCGACCACCGAACCTGGGTCCTGTGCTCGGACGGCGATCTCATGGAGGGGGTGAGCGCGGAGGCCGCTTCCCTCGCCGGCCATCTCGAGCTGGGAAAGCTGGTGTGGATCTGGGATGACAACCGCATCACCATCGAGGGTGGAACCAGACTCAGCTTCAACGAGGACGTCGCCGCGCGCTTCCGAGCCTACGGGTG
This sequence comes from Acidobacteriota bacterium, assembly GCA_030637805.1. GTDB lineage: Bacteria > Acidobacteriota > Thermoanaerobaculia > Thermoanaerobaculales > Sulfomarinibacteraceae > Sulfomarinibacter. The sequence continues at coordinate 11,224 of DAOWFV010000001.1, forward strand.
GCGAGTGCTCGAGGCCCAGGACATCAACGACCTTGCCGCCCTCGACACAACGCTCGAGGAGGCCACGGCCTCGGACGGTCGCCCCACCCTGGTGCGGGCGCGATCCCATATCGCCTGGGGCTCGCCCGGGAAGCAGGACACCGCCGACGCCCACGGCGCCCCTCTCGGGGCCGACGAGGTGCGGGCCACCAAGAGGGCTTACGGCTGGCCGGAGGACGAGGACTTTCACGTCCCGACCGATGTTCTCAACCGCTGCCGGGAGGCGCTGACCCGCGGCGCCAAACAGGAGCAGGCGTGGGAGGAGAGAGTGAGGGGGTGGTCCGAGGCCCACCCCGAGGAGGCGCGCGAGTGGCAGCGTCGCGGGGAGCGCCGGCTGCCCGATGACTGGGCTGCCGAGTTGCCTGAATATCCAACCGATAGTGGCAAGATGGCGACCCGCGCGGCCTCGGGAAAGGTGCTCAACGCGATCACCGACGACCTCCCCGAGCTGATTGGCGGTTCGGCCGATCTCGCACCCTCGTGCAAGACCCTGATCGCCGGCAGCGAAAATTTTGAGGCGGCATCTCCGGAGGGGCGCAACCTCCGTTTCGGTATCCGCGAGCACGCGATGGGGGCCATCCTCAACGGCCTCGCTCTGCACGGGGGGTTGCGCCCATTCGGCTCGACCTTCCTGGTCTTCTCGGATTACATGCGCCCGGCCATCCGGCTGGCGGCGTTAATGGAACAGCCGGTCGTCTACGTCTACACCCACGACTCGGTGTGGGTAGGCGAGGACGGTCCGACCCACCAGCCGATCGAGCATCTGATGGCGTTGCGCACGATCCCGGGCCTGGTGGTCCTCCGTCCGGCGGACGCCAACGAGACTGCGGCCGCGTGGAGGGTCGCCATCGAACGCACGAACGGTCCAACGGCACTGATCCTCAGTCGGCAAGGCCTTCCCGTGCTCGAGGGAGGGAGGGCCGCCGCAGGAGTGCCTCGCGGCGCTTATGTGGTCGCCGATGCGGAAGAGCCCCGCCTGGTGCTCCTCGCCACCGGCAGCGAGGTCGCGCTGGCGCTCGAGGTTCGGACGGCGCTTGCCGGGCACGGGGTAGCGGCGCGGGTGGTCTCGATGCCGTCCTGGGAGCTCTTTGCCGCCCAGGATGAAGGGTACCGCCGATCGGTGCTGCCGCCGGCTGTGCCGCGACTGGCCGTAGAGGCAGGGGTCACCCTGGGCTGGCGCGAGTGGGTCGGTGACGACGGCGAGGTGGTCGGTATCGACCGTTTTGGGGCATCGGCGCCCGGGGCGGAGGTGGCCGAGCGTCTCGGTCTGAGCGTAGAGGCGGTGGTGGCCAAGGCCCTCGAAATGGTGGAGTAGGAGCGGTGACATCGGCCGATGAATAAGGGATGCTGTGGTCGGGCATGGGCACGGGCGGGGAAAGGAAGACTGAGATGACAACGGAGACGGGGATATGAGTCGGCTGACAGCGTTGTGGGAGGAGCAGGGGCAGGCGGTGTGGCTCGATTTCATCGAGCGGTCCCTCCTCGTTGGCGGCGGGCTCGACAGCCTGGTGGAGGGAGATGGGGTCCGTGGGGTGACCTCGAACCCGTCGATCTTCCAGAAGGCGATCGAGGGCAGCGACGCCTACGATGCGGTGGTGGACGCGGTGATTCGAGAAAACCCAAAAACGACAACGACCGGGCTTTATGAAGCACTTGCCATCGAGGACATCCGCGCCGCGACCGATATCCTACGAGCCGTGTGGGAGACGAACTCGGGTGGCGACGGGTACGTGAGTCTCGAGGTCTCGCCCCACCTCGCCCGGGACACCGAGGGAACCGTGGTGGAGGCGCGACGCTTGTGGAGGACGGTCGATCGTCCGAACCTGATGATCAAGGTGCCGGCGACGGCCGAGGGGATCCCGGCTATCGAGCGTCTGATCGGCGAGGGCATCAACGTCAACGCGACCCTGATGTTCTCGCTCGCGGACTACGAGGCTGTGACGCATGCCTATCTCCGCGGGCTCGAGGCCTGCGCCGAACCGGCCGGGGTGGCGTCGGTGGCCTCGTTCTTCGTCAGCCGGGTGGACACCAAGGTCGACAAGGAGCTGGAGGCGATCGGCACCGAGGACGCGCTTGCCCTCCGTGGCAAGGCGGCGGTCGCCAATGCCAAGCTCGCCTATCGCCGCTTCGAGGAGATCTTCCGCGGGGAGGCCTTCGCACCGCTTGCGGTCCGCGGGGCGCGCGTGCAAAGGCCCCTCTGGGCGTCGACCGGGACCAAGAACACGGCTTACTCCGACGTTCTCTACGTCGATGAGCTGATCGGGCCCGAAACGGTCAACACCCTGCCGGTCGCGACGATGGACGCCTTCCGCGACCACGGGCGCGTCCGGGCCACTCTGGGAGAGGACCTGGCTGCAGCCGAGGCCACCTTTGCGGGTCTCGCGGCCCTCGGCGTCGATCTCGATGCCGTGACCGCGGAGCTGCAGGAGGAGGGGGTGGCCGCCTTCGCAGCCTCCTTTGACCAGCTCCTGGCCGCGCTCGACGCGACGCTGGGCAAGCGCATCGCGACATGAGCCTGCGGTGAACCGGGGTGGAGAAGACCGGCCTCACCGCCTGCCTTCGTCATGCCACGATTCACGGCTACAGTAGTCTGGGAGGCCTGGAATGTGCGGCATCATCGGCTATGTAGGGACGGACGAGGTCGTTCCCGTGCTCCTCGACGGGCTGCGACGGCTGGAGTACCGCGGGTACGACTCGGCGGGGATCGCGGTGATGGAGGCGGATGGGATCGGGATACTGCGCGCCGCGGGCAAGCTCCGCAACCTCCAGCAGCGCGCCTACCACGAGCCTCTGCACGGCACCGTCGGCATCGGTCACACCCGCTGGGCGACCCACGGGGCTCCCACCGAGGCCAACGCCCATCCCCAGACCGACTCCGCCGGCGCGGTGGCGGTGGTTCACAACGGCATTCTCGAAAACTACTCGAGCCTGCGGCGCGAGCTCCTGGCGGCCGGGGTCGAGCTCGAGTCGGACACCGATACCGAGCTGATCGCGCAGCTTCTCGGCCGTGAGGACGGCCCGCTCTCCGAGCGCGTGCTCAAGGTCGTATCGCGCCTCGAAGGCCAGTACGCGGTGGTCGCGGTGCACCATGAGGAGCCAGACGTCGTGGTGGCCTTCCGCAAGGGCCCGCCGCTGGTGGTGGGTGTGGGCGACGGCGAGACCCTGGTTGCGTCGGATGTCACCGCCCTTCTCCACCGCACTCGCAGGGTGATCTACCTCCTGAACGGTGATGTTGCGGTGATTCGGCGGGACGGAGTTCGGATTCTCGACGCCGACGGCGGCGAACTCGAGCGACCCGAGGAGACCCTCGACTGGGATGCCGGGCGGGTCGAGAAAGGCGGTTACCGCCACTTCATGCTCAAGGAGATCTTCGAGCAGCCGGACGCAATTCGCAACACGGTGCTCGCCTACCTTGATCAGGAGCGGTGCGGAGTCAATCTTGATGGGCTGGGGTTCGCCCCTGAGGACTTCTCCAAACTGCGCCGGGTCCATCTGGTGGCCTGTGGGACGTCGTGGCACGCCTGTCTCGTAGGCAAGTTCGTGATCGAGGAGCTCACCGGGCTTCCAACCGAGGTGGACTACGCCTCGGAATACCGGTATCGCGCTCCCCTGATCGGTGAGGACGTGCTGGTAGTGGGTGTGACCCAAAGTGGCGAGACCGCCGACACCCTGGCGGCAATGGAGCTGGCTCGGGACGGCGGGGCGATGCTGACGACGGTGTGCAACGTGCGCGGCTCCTCTTCTTGGCGCCTTGCCACCTCGCGCATGCTCACCCAGGCCGGTCCTGAGATCGGCGTCGCCTCGACAAAAGCCTTCACCACCCAGCTCGTGGCGATGGTTCTGATCGCCTTGGCTCTGCGCGCGGCGCACGGCCGTGCCGACGAGACCGACTGCGAGCTGGTGGGCGAGCTCCAACGGCTGCCCTTGGCCGTGGAACAGGTGTTGGCCGTCGATCGGGAGCTCTATCGGCGGGGCACCGAGATGCTGGGCGATGCGACCGACTCCCTCTATCTGGGGCGCGGGATTCTCTATCCCATCGCCCTCGAAGGCGCTCTCAAGCTCAAGGAGATTTCCTACCTGCACGCCGAGGGATACCCGGCGGGAGAGATGAAGCACGGTCCCATCGCCCTGCTCGAGGAAGACTTTCCGGTGGTGGCCGTGGCCCTGAACGGACCCACCCGAGAGAAGCTACTCGGCAATCTCATGGAGGCGCGCGCGCGCGGCGCGGCGGTCATGGCGGTGGCCGAGGAGGACGCCGAGGAAGTCCATCAGGTCGCGGACCTGGTTCTGCCGGTGCCCAGGGTCCACCCCCTGCTCCAGCCGGTGGTGGCGGTGGTCCCCCTGCAGCTCCTGGCCTACAACGTGGCGGTGGAGCTCGGCCATGACGTAGACCAACCGCGCAACCTGGCGAAGAGCGTGACCGTCGAGTGAATTTCGAAACTCGAAATTCGAAATCGAGAGGTTGAGTCTCTGCGGCCGCACTGCTACTTTCTTTCCTCCTCGGGAGGTGCCCGTTTCTTGAACGCCATCCTTGAAAATCTCAACCCGCAGCAACGGGAGGCCGTTACCCACGGAGAGGGGCCGCTGTTGGTGCTCGCCGGGGCCGGTTCGGGCAAGACCCGCGTCCTCACTTACCGAGTCGCCCATCTTCTGGCCACGAGTGCCGTGGTGCCGTCCGGAATCACCGCTGTGACCTTTACCAACAAGGCGGCGCGGGAGATGCGGGAGCGGGTGGAGGGCCTTCTCGGCAGCCCCCTGCGCGGAGGGTTCGTCGGCACCTTCCACCGCTGGGCCTTGGAAGTTCTTAGACGCGATCCCCGGGCCGCCGGCCTGCCGCGCCGCTTTGCGATAGCGGACGGCGACGACCAGCGCGCCCTGGCGAAACGCGCGCTCAAGGACCTTGGACTCGACCCCCGCGAGCTGCCGCCGAGGGCGGTGCTGTCGCGGATCTCCGGCCTGGTCAACCGCGGCACCGGGTTGGAGGAGTTCGCCGGGCGCTCGGTGGGCCACGGAGAGGAGACCCTGGTTCGGGTTTGGGAACGCTACGAGGAGCTCAAGACGGCGGCGGGGGTGGTGGACTTCGACGACATGCTCGTTCGCGCACTCGAGGCAATGCGTCAGGACAAAAAAATTCGCCGCGCCGTGCAGGGACGGGCCCATTACTTGTTGGTGGACGAGTTCCAGGACACCAACACCTTGCAGATGGACCTGCTCACGCTGGTCCTCGACGGCAAAGGCAATCTCACGGCGGTGGGAGACGAGGATCAGAGCATCTACCGATGGCGGGGCGCTGAGCTCGACAACATCCTCTCCTTCGAACGTTTCTTTTCTGGAGCGCGAGTGGTGGCGCTCGAGGAGAACTACCGCTCCACGGCTCCCATCCTGCAGGCCGCCGGAGGTCTCATCGCCGCGAACACCGGCCGGCGGGGCAAGCGCCTGTTCACCAGCCGGGAGGGAGGCGAGTCGGTGCAGCTGTGCATCACCGACGATGAACGCGGCGAGGCGCGGTGGGTGGCCGACCGCATCGAGGCCCTGGCTACCAACCACGCCCCCGAGGAGATGGCCGTACTGATGCGCACCAACGCCCAAACCCGACCGTTCGAAGAGGAGCTTACGCGGCGCCAGATCGCGCACCGCGTGGTGGGCGGCCTCCGCTTCTGGCAACGTGCGGAGGTCAAGGATGCTCTGGCCTACCTGCGCCTCTCCGTACGGCACGAAGATCTGCTCCCCTTCGAGCGCGTCGTCAACGTGCCGGCGCGGGGCATCGGAGCGGTGACCCTCGACCTGCTGCGCCGCGAAGCGGAGGCCCTCGGGCTCAACCTGGCGGCGGCCGCGCGCCGGTTACCCGAGGGGCTGAGCCCCCGCGCCCGCCTTGCCCTGGAGCGCTTCTTCGCTCTCCTCGATGAGGCCGCAGATCGAAGGCAGGAGCTGACCTCGGGAGACTTCGTGGGCTGGCTGTTGGAGGCATCGGGTCTGTTTGCGATGTACGAGGGCGAAGCCGAGGATCGCGTCGCGCGACGGGAGAACCTCGAGCAGCTGGCGGCGGCGGTGGCCGAGGCGGCCTCCCGCGGACAGGAGCTCGAGGAGTTTTTGGACTCCGTGGCGCTGCTCGAGGAGAGCGACGAAGAAGGCGCACGCGGAGGGGTGAGTCTGATGACTCTGCACTCCGCCAAAGGTCTGGAGTTCGACGTGGTCTTTCTCGCCGGGATGGAGGAGGGTCTTCTGCCGCACGCGAGCTCTCGGGAGGATCCGGAAGGTCTCGAGGAGGAACGGCGGCTCGCCTACGTCGGGATGACCCGCGCGCGCCGTCGCCTTGCATTGACCGCCGCGCGGAGTCGCTTTCTTTTCGGTCAGCGCCAGCCCACCCGGCGATCCCGCTTCCTCGACGAGGTTCCTCCCGAAGTCGTCGACGATGTGTCCGAGGCCCCGCCACGCTGGGCCGACCCCGTCGCGTCCTCCGGACAGAGGCTCAGACCGGCCGCGGATGGAAGGCGTGCACCGACGGGGGCCGCCGCGGCCCACGCGCCACGGAGCGGGAGGATACCCCCCACGGTCACCGACGATGAGGGGAAGGGCTGGCGTCCGGGAGACCGGGTCCGCCATCGGCGCTTCGGCACCGGGGTGGTGCTGTCCTGCCAGGGCCGAGGGCCAGGGCTCAAGCTCGTGGTCTACTTCGACCGTGCCGGCCGGAAGACCCTCGTCCCGACGATCGCCAAGCTCGAGAGGGTGTGATTTGCGCCGGCGCTCACGCCGGCGAATTCGGAATTCGGAATTCGGAATTACCGGCGCGGGGAGACGATCGAGGATATAGGGGCGTGGCACCCGCGCTTGGGCGCGCTGACCGGGCGTGCCCCTATAAAGAGTCAAGGGTGGATTTCGTCGTCGGGGCTGTGAGTCTGTGGGAAACCCGAAGGGTTTTCCA
>DAOWFV010000260.1 GCA_030637805.1 Acidobacteriota bacterium
GAGCTGTCCCGCCACCATGCGCAGAGCGGCCGCCCCGCGGGCCTCTCCGAGACCGGGCAAGATCGCCGCCGCGAGCATCGCGATCATCACCAGCACCGCCGCGGCTTCGACCACGGACAGTCCTCGCTGTCTCTTCCATCGGACGTTATCAATCTTCATGATCGCCTCCAAAGAAGCGGCCCCGAAGGGCCGCATCCCGTCCACGCTGCTGTTGGTTTATTGTTCAGTCAGCGGCCTTCTCGCCGCTGGTCGAGCGGGACGATTTCACTTTCTCGTTGAGGGTGGTCGCCCCATCGGTCGCCAGATACGGCTCGAGCTTTTCGAACGAGCGATCACCAATGCCCTTGACCGCCACGATTTCGTCGACAGACTGGAATGGCCCGCTCGCCTCCCGGAACTCGATGATGCGTCCGGCGAGGGCCGGTCCCACCCGAGGCAGCAACTGCAGCTGCTCCGAATCCGCCGTGTTGATGTTGACGACTCCCGTGGGTCCCTGACCGCCAGCGGCGCCTGCAAGCGCTGCGGTGGTGAGGACCACGAGGATGAGCGAGAGTACGGTCCGTGTTTGCATGCGAGTCTCCTTTTGGTTGTTGGTTGATAATTCGATGCCTGTCTCCTCTCAATTGCCTTCCATGGCTGCCTCCTTTCGTTCGCCTCTGCCAAGAGCAGCCTGCGTGCCAACCCTCAATATTCGATTTAAGTTATTGTTTATCTTCTACTTAACCGATTTCTGTTGAAAAGCCAGTTGAAACCCATCCGACAAGATTTCTTGTCACTTTTCCCGGGATGCCAGCACCGGAGGGGTGTAAAGAAATTTTGTCAGTGACCGCCTGCTATACTCCGGCGATGGCAGCCCCTGGAACACAGGCGCATGGAGAACGGCTCGTGGCGCGTGAGCTCGCACTGCTGGTCTCCGGTGCCTCGGGGACGATTCTCGCTATTCGTTTTGCAGTCGCCGCCCTTGAGAGTGGTGAGGTCGAGACCCTGCACCTGGTGGTGAGCGGGCCGGCCTCAAAGGTGCTCGCGCACGAACAGGGGCCGGAGTGGGCGAGCGCCAGCGGTATGCGGGACCTCCTGCCGGTGAGCGAGGAGCTTCGCGGGCGGGTGCGCCCCTGGGCCGACTCCGAGCTCAAAGCGCCGATCGCCTCCGGTTCCCACCGCCTCGATGGCGTGATCGTGCTTCCCTGTTCCGCGGGCATGGCCGGTTCCCTAGCCAACGGCATATCCCGCGGACTGGCTCAGCGGGTTGGAGATGTCGCCCTCAAGCAGCGGTGGCCCCTTCTACTCGCCGTCCGTGAGACCCCCATGTCGCCTATCCTGCTCCGGAATCTGCTCGAGCTCGCCCGGGCAGGGGCGCATATCGTACCGCCGATGCCGGCCTTCTACCTCAAGCCGGACGAGGCTTCTGCGCAACGGGTTTTCGTCGACCACTTCTGCATGCGTCTACTCGACCTTCTGGAGATCCCAACGGGAGACGAGGACCTGCGATGGCGGGGTTGAAGACCACCTGCTCGCGGGTGGTCAGCGATCTCCACGAGACTGGAGAGATGATCGCGTTCAAGCACACGGTCTTCGCCCTCCCCTTTGCCGTCGTCTCCCTGATCACCGCCGCGTCTCCGGGCTGGCCGGAGCCAAGGGTCTGGTTGTGGGTGGGGGTGGCGATGGTGGCGGCGCGCACTGCGGCCATGGCCTTCAACCGCCTCGCTGACCACGCCATCGACTCTGAAAACCCGCGGACCGCGGACCGGGCCCTACCCGCGGGACGACTCAGCCGGCAATTTGCGTGGGCGATCACAGGGCTGGCTGCGGCAATCTTCCTGCTCGCCGCCGCGCAGCTCAACCGGCTCTGTTTGGTCCTCGCCCCGCCGACCCTCGCCGTTCTCCTCGGCTACTCGTACGCCAAGCGTTTCACCACGGGCTCCCACCTCTGGCTCGGTCTTGCCCTCGGCATCGCTCCGGTCGGCGCCTGGATTGCGGTCACCGGGTCGCTCACCTGGCCGCCGGTCGTCCTGGCGGCGGCCGTCTGTCTGTGGGTTGCCGGTTTCGACGTGATCTACTCGCTGCAAGACGACACTTTTGACCGCGAGCATGGACTCCGCTCCCTGCCCGCCCGCTTCGGCCGCGGCCGGGCCCTGCACCTGGCGCGGCTCTTCCACGTTCTAGCCTTCGTCGGTTTCGCGGTCTTCGCCGTGGCCGCCGGCGGTGGTTTTCTCCGTCTCGCCGGGGTTGCCGCCGCAGGGCTCCTGCTGGCGGTGCAGCACCGGATGGTCAGTCCCGACGACCTGGGTTCAGTGGATGCCGCCTTTTTCACAGCCAACGGCATGCTCGCGGTGCTGATGTGCGTGCTGTTTCTCTTTGCTAAGATCAGCTCGTGAGATATGCGGGCTAAGATCCCTTTCCGACATATCGCGGTGGAGGGCCCGATCGGGGTCGGCAAGACCTCGCTTGTGCAACTTCTTGCTGACCGCTTCGAGGGCGTAATGGTCCTCGAAGACATCACCAATCCGTTTCTGCCATCCTTTTACGAGGGGCGACCGGGCGCCGCCTTCCAGGTCCAGATTTTCTTTCTTCTTTCGCGGTTTCAGCAGCAGCGCGAGATCGCACAGATGAACCTCTTTCAGCGGCTGGTGCTCGCGGACTACAGCTTCCCGAAGGATCGAATCTTCGCCTACCTAAATCTCGAGGACACCGACCTGAGGGTCTACGAGAAGCTTTATCCGGTGCTCGAGCACGAGGTCCCAAAACCCGACCTGGTGATCTACATGCAGGCCTCGGTGCCGGTGCTCATGGATCGCATCAAGCGGCGCGCACGCGATTTCGAGCGAAGCATCGAGGAAGGTTACCTGGAACGATTAAGCGAGGCCTACTCGTACTATTTCTTCCACTACCGGGAAACGCCCTTGTTGGTGGTCAACACCGACGAGATCGATTTCGTCAACAAGCCGACGGATCTGGACGCCTTCGTCGAGCAGATCATGCGCAGCCAACGCGGCACCCAGGTCTACGTCCCCGTCGGTTCCTGACCACACAGGAAGCTCTCCGACCAACCTCTCAACTCAAAACTAAAAACTAAAAACTGAGAACTGAGAATTGACCCCTGCTATCATCCCCGCCGGAGGCTGAATGCTCGCTCGCGACCTCTTCCGCAACCAACCCGACCGCATCCGAGCGATGCTCGATGCGCGCCGCACCGACGCGCCTCTGGACCGCCTGTTGGAGGTGGACACCGCGTGGCGCGAAGTGCTGGTGCAGGTCGAGGAGCTCAAGGCGCGTCGCAACGCCGGTTCGAAGGAGATCGGCGCTCTGTATCGAGACGGGAGGGCTGAAGAGGCGGAGGCGAGGAAAGGCGAGATGACGGCGGTCGGCGACGAGATCAAGGGCCTCGAGGAACGCGCCAAGGAGCTCGAGCGCGAGCTCGAGGACCTCGAGCTGACCATCCCCAACCTCTTCAACGCCGGCGTCCCTATCGGTGAGGACGAGAGCGACAACCGGGTGGAACGATCCTGGGGCGAACCGCGGAGCTTCGACTTCGAGCCGAGGGCCCACTGGGACCTCGGCCCCGAGCTCGGCATTGCCGACTTCGAGCGTGCAGCTAAGGTTGCCTCCAGCCGCTTCGTGGTCCTCCGTGGCGCCGGCGCCGCCCTCGAGCGCGCCCTCATCTCATACATGCTGGACCTCCACACCAGGGTCCATGGCTACACCGAGGTACTGCCGCCCTACCTCGTCAACTCCGCATCACTCCTCGGCACCGGCCAGCTCCCGAAGTTTGCCGACGATCTCTTCCACATCGAGGACTTCGATCTATACCTGGTGCCCACCGCCGAGGTCCCGCTCACCAACCTCCATCGCGATGAGACCCTGGCCGAAGAGGAGCTGCCGGTCCGCTACTGCGCCTACACCCCCTGCTTCCGAGCCGAAGCGGGTTCGTATGGCAAGGATGTGCGTGGGCTGATCCGCCAGCACCAGTTCCACAAGGTGGAGCTCGTGGAGCTGGTCCACCCCGAGCAGTCGTGGGAGCGTCTCGAGGCGCTCACCGGCCACGCCGAGGCCGTGCTCCAGGGCCTCGATCTCCCATACCGGGTGGTGAGTCTGTGCAGCGGAGACCTCGGCTTCTCCGCAGCCAAGACCTACGATCTCGAGGTCTGGCTGCCGGCTCTCGGCTGCTACCGGGAGATCTCGTCGTGCACCAACTTCACCGACTTTCAGGCCCGCAGGGCGCACCTCCGCTACCGGCCCGCCGGTGGCGGAAAAGCCCGTCTCCTCCATACGATCAACGGCTCCGGGCTGGCTGCAGGCAGAACCATGGTGGCGGTGCTCGAGAACTACCAGGAGGAGGACGGCTCGGTCGTCGTGCCCGAGGTCCTCAGACCATACATGCATGGGTTAGAACTCATTGAACCAGCTCGATGAGCAGTTTTGAGTTTTGAGTTCGCTCCCAACCACCGAGACGAGCTACGGGCGGGTAGCGAACAACTCAAAACTCAAAACTAAGAACTCAAAACTGACCAGGTGGTGGCAGCTCCAGCTGATCCGAGATCGTCGCCATGGCATCCCGAACGAACGCGATGTGCTCGTCGAGGTCGACGCCGAGCTCCTCGACGCCACGCCTCACGTCCTCGCGGTTGACCCCCCGTGCGAAGGCCTTGTCCTTGAGCTTTTTCTTCACCGACTTCACCCTGACCTCGCCGATGGCCTTGTCGGGTCGTACCAGCGCGCAGGCGGTGAGAAAGCCGGAGAGCTCGTCCACCGCGAAAAGGGTCTTCGCAATCTGACTTTCTCGGGCTACACCCATGTAGTCCGCATGTGAGGCGATGGTGCGAATCCACTCCTCCGGCCAGCCCCGCTCGCGGAGGATCGCGGTGCCCACATGGAGATGGGTCTCCTCGGTTGGATTCTGCTGGTAGTCGAAGTCGTGCACCAGCCCGATGATCCCCCAGGTCTCCTCGTCCTCACCGAGATGCAGCGCGTAGGCGCGCATGGCCGCCTCCACTCCCAGCGCATGTTTGATCAGGCTCGGGTTGTCGGTGAACTCGGTGAGCAGGGCCCACGCGTCTTCGCGGGTCGGGGTGTGGTCCATCGTTCCCTCCAGGCCGGAGTATAGCCTCCATCTAAGAGCCTGTGCTCGCCCGGTCTTGGAGAATCCCTTGATCGAAAGAGACCTGAAGAATGCAAAATGTCGACAAAAATCTAATCAGAAAGAGAAATTTCTCTTGACAACATGAGTTATTGCCATCAAAATCCGCGGAACGATAACTCAGGAGGCGACAACGTGCCAAAAATCCTCAACGAGATCCTGGCCCGCGCGAAAGAGGAGAACGTCCATTTTCTCCGACTTCAATTCACCGACATCGACGGCATCATCAAGAACGTCGAGGTCCCAAAAAGCCAGTTCGAGAAGGCCCTCGACGGCCAGATCATGTTCGACGGTTCATCGATCGAGGGCTTCACCCGCATCGAGGAGTCGGACATGCTCCTGGTCCCGGACCTCGCGACCTTCGAGGTCTTCCCCTGGGAGACCGACCACGGCAAGGTGGGCCGGCTGATCTGCGACATCGCCACCCCCGACGGCGCCATCTTTGCCGGTTGCCCCCGCAGCGCGTTGAAGAGGATGGTGGCCAAGGCGGAAAAGATGGGCTACCGGATGATGGCCGGGCCCGAGGCCGAGTTCTTCCTGTTTCAGCGCAACGAGAACGGCGAGGCGATCCCCGCCACCCACGACACCGGCGGATACTTCGACCTCAGCCCGCGCGATCTCGGTGAGGAGGCGCGGCGGGACATCACTCTGGTCCTCGAGGCCATGGGTTTCGAGGTCGAGGCCGCACACCACGAGGTGGCGCCCGGTCAGCACGAGATCGACTTCAAGTACGAGGAGGCGGTGAAGACCGCCGATGCGATCATCACTTTCCGCTTCGTGGTCAAGAAGGTGGCGCTGATGTACGGCCTTCACGCGACCTTCATGCCCAAACCCCTGGCCGGCGTCAACGGCTCCGGCATGCACACCCACCAATCCCTCTTCACGCTGGACGGCGAGAACGCATTTTATGATCCGAGCGGGCCGTGGCAGCTGTCCCAGGTCGCGCGCTCCTACATCGGTGGTCTCCTGGACCACGCGCGCGCCTTTGTCGCGCTGACCAACCCGCTGGTGAACTCCTACAAGCGACTGGTACCCGGGTACGAAGCGCCGGTGAACGTGGCGTGGTCGGAGAAGAATCGCTCGCCGATGATCCGCGTTCCCGATCGCCGCGGGGTCGGCACCCGCTGCGAGGTGCGCATCCCCGACCCTTCGTGCAACCCCTACCTCGCCCTGGCCGCGATGATGGCCTCGGGTCTCGACGGCGTCGAGCGTGAGCTCGAATGCGGCGAACCCGTCAACCGCAATATCTTCGACATGAGCCAGCGGGAGAAGAAACGGCTCAAGATCGTCCAGCTCCCGGCAAGTCTCGACGAGGCACTTTCATTCATGGAGAAGGACAAGGTGCTGCGCGAGGCACTTGGCGACCACATCTTCGACCATTTCCTCTACAACAAGCGCACCGAGTGGGCCGACTACATCAAAGAGATCCACAACTGGGAGCTCGAGCGCTACCTCGATAGATACTAGCTATACTGCTCGGCGGGAGGCCTGATGAACCCCTACGCCGAGATGAACCGCGAGGAGCTGCTGCGCGCGCTTTCAGACTTCGCCAGGAACTGGCTCGCCCATGACGGCTGCTGGTTCCTTGCCGCCGAGGAAAAATACGGTTTGGAGACCGCCATCGAGCTCGACAAGGGCGCCTGGGAACGCTTTGCCGCCGCCGAGGCGCGGCGCATCGTGAAGACCTACGGTCTGCCGCCGAACGGAGGTCTCGACGCCCTCGAGCGTGCGCTGTCGCTGCGCATGTACGCGGTCATCAACCAGCAACACGTCGAGTGGTCGGACGACCGCAGGCGCCTGCGGTTCTGCATGGACGTCTGTCGGGTGCAGGAAACCCGACGCCGCAAGGGCCTCGACGCATTCCCCTGCAGGAGTGTCGGCATTATCGAGTTCACGACCTTCGCTCGCACCA
>DAOWFV010000073.1 GCA_030637805.1 Acidobacteriota bacterium
CGGGCTTCAGTGAAGACGGCAGGTCCGACCTTCCCCTGGGGTCTTCCGCCCACCCACCGGTGCGTCCCGCCCGCCGCCGGGTGCCGTCGACCGACAGGAATCGGTGAGATAGCCCGCATACCTCACCGGGTTTCGTCGATCACTCCTCCAGCCGGACCGAGACCACCTTGCTCACGCCCGGCTCCTCCATGGTGACGCCGTAGAGCAGATCGGCGCGGGCCATCGTACGGCGGTTGTGGGTCACCATCACGAACTGGGTGTGGTCAGTCATCGCGTGCACGAGGTCCGCGAGGCGCTCGACGTTTGCGTCGTCGAGTGGCGCATCGACCTCGTCGAGGATGCAGAAGGGCGACGGCTTGATGCGGAAGAGCGCCAGCAGCAGGGAAAGAGCCGCCAGCGCCTTCTCCCCGCCCGAGAGCAGCTGGACCGACTGGTTCTTCTTGCCCGGGGGTTGGGCGGTGATGTCGATTCCAGATTCCAGGGGATCGTCCTCGTCCACCAGATCGAGGCGGGCGGTACCGCCACCGAAGAGGGTGGAGAAGGTCTCGGCGAAGACTATATTCACCTGCTCGAAGGTGGACACAAAGCGCTCCAGGCAGGTTGCGTCGATCTCGGCGATGGTGGCGTCTAGGGTGCGCAAGGCCTCCACAAGGTCCTTGCGCTGACCGTGGAGGAAGGTCGAACGCTCCGTGAGCTCGTCCAACTCCTTGAGGGCGAGGAGGTTCACGGGGCCCATGCGCTCGATCTTGGCGCGCAGCTCCTCGATGGCAGACCGCAGTTCCTCCGGTTCGTCCCCTTCCTCGGGCTCCGCTTCGAGGAGCTTCTCGAGGCCGAGGGTGAGCTCCGAGGCGGCGTGCTCGCGCAGGCGTTCCCACTCCGCGTCGGCGCGGGTCTGTTCCACCTCGATGGCGTGCAGGGTGTCGCGTTCGCGCTCGTGTGTTTCGCGACGCTTGCGGACCTCCTTCTCGAGCCCGTCCACCCGCGTCGTAGCCTCCTCCACACTTTCCGTCAGCCGGCGCTCCTGCTCCCGTGCGGCGGCGAGCAAACCCTGCTCCTCGGCCAGCCGGGTGCGCGAACGGACAACCTCTTCCTCGGTGCTCGCCAGCTCGCCCGTGAGACGATCAGCCTCGCCGTCGAGGGCGGCGAGGCGTGTTACGAGGGCGCCGGCCTCATCCTCCAAACGGGCACTTTCGGCACGTGCCGCCTCAACGCGCTCCTGGGCGATTCTCTCCTCGGCCCTCCAGCGGTCCAGCTCGCGCAGCACCTCGGCGGCCTCTTCGCGGCGGTCGGCGAGGTCGACAGCAGCCTCCTCCACCGCCTGCTCGAGCCCCAGGCTCCTTTTTTCGAGATCGCTGACCTCGTTTTCCAGCCTGGTGTGGCGTTGGGCCATCTCGGCTGCTTGGGTGCGGCTCCGCCCTTCCTCCGCGGCGAGCGACTCCAGCTCCTTCTCCAGCCGGCCAAGCTCCTGGGCTTGAGACTCTTCCACCGCCGCCGTGCGGGCGCGTTCCTGCTCCGCCTCGACGACCTCGGCGTCGAGGTCCGCCAGCCCTGCGGCCTGTTCCTCGAGACGCTGGGCGACGTCCCGGTACCGGTCTGACGCGCTCTCGGCGCGCGAGGACATCTCCTCGATCTGTCCCTTGAGCTCTTCCGACTTGGTGCGCAGCTCGAGGGCGCCGGGATGGCGGGCGCCGGCGGTGGGGGGCTCCATCACCCTGCCTCTTCGCAGAACTCCATCCGGATCGATAAATATTGCCTCCGGGTGTTCGTCCGCAAGCCATTGGGCGGTTGCAGCCTCATCGCAGCGCAGGGTCGGGGGGAGGGCGCGGGCCACCCATCCCAGATGCTCGGGGGCGACACCAGCCTCGGCCAGGAGGTCCTTCGCACCGCCAGGGCTCGTCGACGCCGGTGGGGAGGGGGCGTCCCCGGCCGCCACGAGTCTGATCCGGCCCTCCAGCTCAGCCACTTGCTCGAGTTGTTCCGCGGAGAGCCGGGTCGTCCGCACCACGGGCAACTCGAGCCACTCGCGCCACGCCCGGTCGAGAAGCGGTGCGAGCTCGGCTGGTGGGTGGAGGTAGTCGCCGAGCTGGCCGGCCATGGCCTCGGGAGGCAACAGAGCGCCCAGGTGCTCGGCGGCGGCGGCGTGGCGGGCGAGCTCCCGCTCGACCCCCTGCAGTCTGTGGCGCAGCTCCCACAGCGCATGGCCGAGGGACTCGGCTTCTTGCTTGGCTGCGGCGGCCTCTTCGCGAAGGCGGGTGCGTTCGTTGGCGAGGTCTCGCCGCCCTTCTCCGAGCTTCTCGGCGGCGTCCGCAGCGGAGCGACTGCGGTCGGCTGCCTCGCGGACACTGATGCCGAGTTCCTCACGCCGTGCGTCGAGGCGCTTCCGATCCTGGTCGAGCTGACCGAGGGCGTAGGTCAGGCGGTCCTGCTCCCGATCCAGGTCGCCGAGTCGATTGCGGCTTCCGGTGAGGGTGGAGATGGTGCGGAGGAGGTCCTGGCGGTGTTGGGCGGTCGCCTGCTCGGCTTTCTCCCGGCGAGAGTCTGTAGCCGCATTTTCCTCTTCGGCTTTGGCGAGCCCGGAACGCACCTTCTCGAGCTCCACCAGCAACCCGTCGACTCGACTGCCGGCGTCTGTGGTGCGCAGGTCGAGTGCGGAGCGGCTGGAGGTGAGGGTGGTGGCCTCGGTTTTGGTGTGGTCGAGGGAGGTGCGGAGGTTGTCGAGGAGATCGGCGGAGCGCTCGAGGAAGGCTTCCAGGCGTTCCCGGGATCCGAGGAGGGTCGCCACCTCCGAGCGCGCTGTCTCGGTCTGGGTCCGTGCGGCCTCGAGGGCTGCGCGCGCGCGCCCGAGATCGGCATCGCTACCGCCGAGAGCCGCCGCCGCCGCCGCGACCTCGTTTTGTGCGAGACCTCGGCCCTGGGTGATTTCGGCCCGCTGGCCGTCGAGCAGGTGCGCCTCGATGGTGAAGAGTCGCCGCAGGCGGTCCTTGAGCTCGATCTCGAGCTTCTGATGGCGTTCCGCCTGCTTTGCCTGGCGCTTGATCTGGCGCAGGGTGCGATCCACCTCGCCGATCACGTCGTCGAGGCGGAGCAGGTTCTGCCGGGTGTGCTCGAGCTTGAGCTCCGCCTCGTGCTTGCGCGCCTTGTAGCGGGTGATGCCGGCTGCTTCCTCGAGCAGAGCCCGACGGTCGATCGGGCGCGCCGACAGGACCTGGCCTACGCGGCCCTGCTCGATGATCGAGTAGGCACGCGTGCCGAGGCCCACTCCGGCGAGCTCGTCGAAAATATCCTTCAACCGCGCGGTGCGGCCGTTGAGACGATACTCGGATGGGCCGGTGCGAAAGACGCGCCGCCGAACCTCGAGCCTGCCGTCGGTCTCCTTCCAGTGTCCGTCGTCGGACTGGAGAGTCAACGTCACCTCGGCCACCCCGGCTGCCGGCCGCGACGCGGCGCCGCTGAAGACCACGTCTCCCATCTGCTTGAGGCGCATCAGGGAGGGGCTCTGTTCGCCGAGGACCCAGAGGATGGCGTCCACGAGGTTCGACTTGCCGCAGCCGTTGGGCCCGAGGATTGCGGACACCTTGCCCGGGAAGGTGAGCTCCACCTCGTCCGGGAAAGATTTGAAGCCGGTCAGCTTCAGCGACTGCAGGCGAATCCGGGTCATCGAAGGCGCAAAGGTAGCAGAACCAACGGCAGCTTGGTAGAGACCGAGGTCACGATGAGTTCGGAATTCGGAATTCGGAATTCGGAATTTTCACCCACCTAAACGTGGGCAGCGTGACACCTCGCCCGCCAGCGGGGCCCCTCGCCGGTAACTCAAATCTAAAATCTCAAAACTAAACACTGACCCTCATC
>DAOWFV010000247.1 GCA_030637805.1 Acidobacteriota bacterium
GGCGTGGTCCGCCCGGGCTCACCGCGCGGGCCTCCTCCAAGATCGCTGCTGAGTCTTCGAAGACCGCCGGCGAGGACAGCCGGCCGGGGTTCTGGAGGTAGTACTCGAGCTTGTCGTCGAGATCCGCGCGGGCTGCCGCACGGTCGTGGCCGTCGAGGGCCGCGGCCGATTCGGGATCCACCGCCAACACCGCCAAGTAGGTCTTCTCGGCCTCCCGCCAGGCCTCGGCCCGCTCGAGCTCCAAAGCCCGACGGGTCCCGTGGATGAGCACTTCGCGTCGCTGGCCCGCCTCCACCCGGGCGAGCCCGTCGATCACCTCGGGGGCACCGGGTCGGATTCCGGCTGCACGTTCCAGGGCCAAGCGTGCGGCCTCCCACCGCCCTTGATCGAGTGCCTCGAGGCCCTCCGACATCGCCTCGACATACTCTCGCGGCGTTCCTGTCGGCGTCGGGAGCCGCAACTCCAGGGGCGGAGGAGGTGAGACGTTGGTGGGAGTCGGTTCCGATCGAACAGGCGCAGGCGGCGAGGGCTGCGTCTCGGTCGGTTGCATCGGCGAATAGTCGTGAGCTGCGGACCCATGGTCCCGGGATTCCGCCGCGTTCGGATCGTGTCGTTGCGCCTGCCACCGGGGCAGGACGACGAAGACACCGACGGTAGCGAGGATCAGCGCCGCGAAGAGGGTGGCGAAGCCGATATTGCGAGACAAGCGCGACCGGCGGACGGCTTCCCTGCGGTTCGTGGCCGTTGGATCACCTGCCGCTGCGGGTATCCGAGGCGGAGGTCGCAGGCGCGGCGAGTGATCACTATCGTTCATCTCTCAAGCGGGTGCCCGGAATCGTCCTGATGCAAACTCGGTCCCGAGCTCCCGGAGGTGGTAGATGGGGGCAGGTTGGGGTCCGGAAGCAGCCCAGTCTCGGTGGTCCAGATCTCCTGCAGGATACGACGCCACTCCTGGTACTGGGTCTCGGCGGATCCGGAGAGCCGCAGGGTCTGACCCTCCACCTCGATGACAATCGGCTGTAGCTCGGTCTCGACCGAGGCGGCCAGCTCTCTGATAGCTTCCGCGTGGATCTTCGCCTCCTTGGAGGTGCCGATGCCGGCATGAATCGCCGCCATGCCACCGATCACGGCGGCATCGCGAATGATCGCCGCTCCCGAGGAGCCGGGATCGGCGAGAGCTGCGCCGAGAATTGCCAACCCGCCGAGGATTTTCTGAGTGAGGGCCTTTCGTTTGAGCGCCTTGTAGGCCTGCTCCTCCTCGTAGGTGTACTTGCGCCAGCTGTCGTACGGTGTGCTCATCGTGTCGTAAAAGGCGGCGTAATTCAGGTCGAGGGTATCCACAAACAGGTTTTCGCTTGCGCGGATGCCGTCCACCCGCTTCAACATCGGGTCGTCGTACGCGGGCAGCCTCCCTATTGAGATGAGTCCCTTTTTGTTATTGGTGAGATAGTCCGCGAAAGGTACCGGGGCGAGGTCGGCGGCGAAACGCATCCGCGACACGTGGCGAATGGTCGTCAGCTGGCTCGCGTGCATTTTCCGTCTCGCCTCGAGGATGTCGTTCGAGATCTCGTTGTACAGCGTCTGGAACGGGTCGATTGCGGTGCTCTCGGTGCTGAGGTACACGAGCTCGTCGGCCTCGGCTCGATAACGGCGCTCGAGCCACTCCTTTCCGGTAGCGTCCACGACCCGGATGTCGAGAGCCAGCTTCGATCCGGTGGACTGGAGGATCGTGCCGGTGACCTCGAGGTCGGTGATGCTGTGCCCGCCCGGCAGAACCCGCACCGCGCCCCATTGGCCGGTGCCCTGCATGGTGTTCTTGAGTTGGATGGCGAGGTAACGCGCTTCGGCCCTACGCAGCTCGGGGAAAACATCGTCCGGTATAGGCTGGCCCTGGGCCGGGAGTCCGGGATCGAAGACCTCGATGCCAACGTCGAGAACTTGGTCCTGCGGGATCTCCCCCGTGGCCTGAATCGCCTGCGTGGCGCTTGATTGCCGGGGCGACTGTGAGGCGCACCCAGCCCCGAGAACGAGCAGTGTCGACACCGCTCCGATCAGTCCGAACCGTGGAATCACGGGTCGAGGCCCCCTCATTCCGCGCTCTTCTTCGAGCCGGAAACCGAGGCCTTGTACCGTCGATACTCCTCCCACAGTTTTTCACGCAGCTCCGGGTCCTTCTCGGCCATAGCCGCCTCCCTCAGCTGACGCGCCACGATGTCGTCGTCCGATCCGTCGCCCACGTCGGGCGGGAGGTCGGTGGATCCGGTTGTGCCTGGGCCCGACCCGCCCACCGCTCCCGAGGTTCCGCCTCCCTCTTCACCAGTGGCGGTGGATCCGCCGCCGGACGTGGTTTCGCCTGTTACCCCACCGGCGCCCGGGCCGGTGCCGGGGATGGAGTCGCGACCTGCGGGCGGGCCCCCGCCACCTTCGCGGGCCGCCGCCTCGGCCGCCAGTCGTTGCAGTTCTTCGTGCATCCGCTGATCGAACTCTCCGGTGGAGGAGCCGAGCTTGTCGTCCAGGGCCGCCGTCGCCTCATCGGTGGTTGGCGCGCCGGTCGGCGGGGGCGGCTGCCCACCGCCCGGGGAGCCGGGCGGGGCGGCTCCGGGGACTCCCGAAGACTCGCCTTCCCGGCTCTCGGCCGAATCCACGGCCTGTGTCGACTCACCGTCAGCCGACCCGGCATCACCGCCCTGGCCAGTTTCGCCGGAGGCTCCGGACCGATCCGAACCCTTGGCCCCGGTTCCCTGCCCCTGAGACCCCCCCGATTCCTGGTTGTCTGTAGCTTCGCTCGCGGGCGGAGTCTTTTCCGGCGTTTCGGGTGGTGCCTGGCTGGTGCTCGAGCCGCTCGAGGCACAACCCGAGGTCACGGTCACAACCGCGACCATCGAAACAACCAACACGGTGCGCAGCTTCAATCGCATTCCTTCGCCGCCCCCACGCGGCCCGGCGTTCCCCGTTGGAGGTTAACGACTCGACGGGGACGAGCCATTCCAGCCAAAACTCTACCATGCACCTTGCGTGCTACAATTCGCGGCCGGTTTGGAGGTAAAGGATGCGAGCAATTGGACGATGGACTCTGGTGCTGATTGCGGTCCTCGCGGCGGTGCCCGCGATGGCAGGCAAAATCGGTTTCGTAGACGCGGAGCGGGCGGTGGCCTCGGTGGCGCAGGGCGAGATCAAGCTGAAGGAGCTCGAAGAATGGGCCAACCCGCGTCGAGAACAAATCGAGCAGATGCGAACGGAAGCTCTGGCGATTCGCGATCAAATCGAGAAGCAGCGCAATGTGTCACCCCCCGAGGTGGTCGCAAAGCTGGAGCAGGACTTGCAGACGGCCGGCCGGCGCTTCGAGGACAGTGGGCGGAGCTTCAACCGTGAGCTCGAGGCCAAGCAGAGTGAGCTCCTCGGTGAGGTAGCGCAAAGGGTGGGGCAGGTGGCCAGCGACTACGCTAAGGCCAACGATTACGATGCGATCTTCGTGCTCAACGCCCAGCCCATGATCTACGTCTCCGAGGCGGCTGACCTCACCGATGTCGTGATCGGTCTCTACGACGAGCAGTTCCCGGTGAACTGACATCGGAACCTGCCGGATCCCGGCCCCTCCCTCGGTATACTCGCGGCAGATGGGCTGGCGATACTGGGTGGTTTGGCTGGCGATGGGCTGCGCCGGCGGGCAGATGGCTGCTGCGAAGCAACCGTCTCACGACCTGCGAATAGTGCAGCACGAGCTCGAACCTGTCCTCGCGGCCGGGACCCTGATCTCCGTTCCCGTAGTGGTGGCCAACGACGGCGTGGTTCCGTGGGTCCCCGAGAAGGGATTCGCTCTCTCCTACCACTGGCTGGATGCAGACTCGGAGATCGCGTCCTGGGACGGATTGCGCACTCCCTTTCCCGGTCCGGTGGTTTCGGGGGCCTCGGCCCGCGTGGTCGCAACGGTGGAGGTGCCGCTACGCCCGGGCCACTACCGCCTCGTGTGGGACGTGGTTCATGAGGGGGTGCTGTGGATCTCCGAGGTGGACCCGACTCCGGTAGAGGGCATTCCGGTCAGCGTTGAAGCTGATTATGGTTTCACGATCGTCGATGCATCCGGACCCCGGTTCATGGTGGCGAGTTCGGACGCGAAGGTGAGAGTGGGGCTCGAGAACCACGGCAGCCGGACATGGCCTGCCGACGGCTCCACCGCCCTGTCGTACCACTGGCTCGATCTGTCCGGGGACGTCGTGGAGTGGGACGGGCGGCGCAGGGCATTCCCGCACGAGATTCGCTCCGGGGAGACGGTGGCGGTCCAGGCGATCCTGGAGGCTCCACCGCGGGCGGGGGTGTACCGGCTCCAGTGGGACCTCGTGGAGGAGGGGGTGTGCTGGTTCTCAGAGCGCGCGGCCGAGCCCCCGCCAACCCGGCTCGTGGTCGTGGCGCCTGACCCGCTTGCGAGTTCAGGGTGGTGGGCGCTCTTGGTTCTCCTCGCCGCCGCGGCAGCGGTGTCGGTCCTGGTGCGCGGCGGTCCAGGACCCCTGATGGCGCTTTTTGCGGTTGGAGATCTGCTCTGGTGCGTGGGGTCGCTGGCGGTCAAACAAGGGTTTGTTCTGGCCGAGGTCGGTGCGCGCGCCACCGGTACGGGGTGGCTGCTCATCTGGGGTGGTGCGGCCGCGTTGGTGTTGCTGGCCACGGTTCTGCCGCGACGATTCCGCCCGTGGGTCTGCTGGACCCTGGTTGCGGCCAGCACCCTGATTATGTGGGGGGATGCGGTCTATCTGCGGTTTTTCGGTGATCTTCCGTCTCCGGCCGCCCTCGCCGCCGCCGGCCAGCTTGGCCGCGTGGAGGCGAGCTTGCGCGACCTGCTCGCCGTCCGGGATCTCTGGATGTGGCTCGATCTCCTCCCGGGCCTGGTACTCGTGTTGGTGGCGGGACGTTTGCAACGGGGGTGTAGTCCGAGACCGCGGTGGATCGCTACCGCGGCGCTGCTCACGGCGGTGATGGCGGGGGCCGGGGCAGGGATCCACCTTGCCGCCACCGAGCCCGGGTTGCTCCGCCAGATGTTCCGCAGGGTGACGGTGGCGCGCGAGGTCGGCCTGTTGAACCTGCACGCCATCGATGGGGCGCGCCACCTTGTTCGAATGGCGCGGCGCCCCGAGCTGGACCCCGACCGCTTTCGGGAGGCCGTGGCGTGGTTCCGTGGGCGGGCCCCGCTGCGGGCCGGTAGCGGCCCGTGGTTTGGCGCCGCCGAGGGGGCCAACCTGGTAATGGTGCAGGTGGAGTCCCTGCAGGGGTTCGTGATCGGGCTCGAGATCAATGGCGTCGAGGTAACACCGTTTCTCAACCGGTGGACCGAGACCGCGCTTTATTTCCCCGACCTCACCGATCAAACCGGCCAGGGACGGTCGTCGGACAGCGAGCTGGCGACCCAGGTGTCACTGCTGCCCTTGGCCGGGGGTGCGGCGGCGTTTCGTTACCCTGGAAACGATTTCACCGGTGTGGCCGAGGTGCTGGCCGAGCGCGGCTACCACACCTTCTCGGCGGTCCCGTTCGACGGCGCCTTTTGGAACCGCCGTCTGACCCATCCGGCCTTTGGCTACGCCCGTAGTTTTTTCGTCAACGACTTCGCCGCTGGCGAGAATATAGGCTGGGGCCTCAACGACCGCGACTTTCTCAGCCAGATGACGGGACGGCTGGCGGCGGCGGAGCGCCCCTTCTGCGCCTACCTTCTGACTCTCTCGCTCCACCACCCGTTCGCCGGGTTTCCAGAGCATCTGAAGGTGCTCGACGTCGATCCGTGGCAGGACACGCCGTTCGGGAATTTCCTGCACACCATGCACTTCTTGGATTCCTCCCTGGCGTCTTTCGTGGCCGGTCTGGAACTCGAGGGGCTTGCCGAGAGCACGGTAATCGCGGTATGGGGCGACCACGACGCCGGATTCCGCTGGCGGCCCGAGATCGCAGCTGTCATGGGCGTCGGCCCTGACCCGGCGGGCTGGTACCTGAGCCAGGAGGTGCCGCTCTTCATCCGGGTGCCCGGGTCCGAGGCGCCGCGGGGCGAGCTACGGCTGGCCGCAGGCCATACGGATGTCGCGCCGACCCTGCTCGCTTTGTGCGGCGTCGACCCCGCGCCGTACGCCTATGTGGGCCGAAACCTCTTGGGCGTCGCTGCGGACGTCCCGGTGGTCGGTGAGTACGGCTGCTGGCGCGACGCTCGCCATCTCTTCCTCCAGGGCGGCGGGACGTTGGAGGAGGGGAGCTGCATTGAGCTGGCGACGCTTCAGACGGTGGCGCCGGCCGAATGTGCTGCCGCTTTTTCCGAGGCTCGGCGAACCGAGGTCGTCTCGTCCCTGGTCCTGGAGTACGACCTCCAGGGAACCATCTACCGCGAGCTTGGCGGCGAAGGGGAGGTGGAGCGGTGAGTTTGATTCCCGGGGGGGAGGAGGCTGGCCCGCTGCGGGCGGTCATGGAACGCCTGCTTCTCTTTCGCCTGCCGAACCAAAGCCTCGACATCGCCCTTACGGCGACTGCAGCCTTGGTGGTGATCTGGTCGCGTTTTGCCTTCCTTGCCGACGGGCCCTGGGAGTGGGACGAGACCCTCTTCGCGCGCGGCATCCTCTACTTCGAGCTCGCCGCCCACTTTCCACACCCCCCCGGCTTTCCGGGTTGGATTGCAATTGGGCGTCTCCTGACCGTCCTGACGGGAGACCCCTTGATGGCGCTGCAGCTGGCATCTGCTGCCTTCTCCGTGGCTGCGCTGTGGGTTCTGGCGGCGCTCGGGCGCAAGGTGGCTCCGCCACCGGTGGCGGTGGCAGCAGCGCTGGTGGTGCTCGCCGCACCGGGGCCATGGCTGTTTGCGGTACGCGGGTTCAGCTCCACCGCGGCCGCCGTTCTCGCCCTGGGCGCCACGGCGGTGGCCGCCGGTGGTCTCGAGGGGCGCAGGCCGACAGTCTTCACCCTGTTGTTGACGGCCTCCTTCCTGGTCCGGCCCAATATCCTGCCGGTGCTGGCGGTGCTGTGGCTGGGGGTTGCGTGGGGGGTGCGCCCACGGCGGCGGTTGCTGCCTGGGGCGGTGGTTGGGTTGGCGGCCGTAGCCCTGGCGGTGGGTCTGATGGTCCGTGCTGAGGGCAGTTGGTCGGCGTTCGTCGCCCCCTTCCTGTCCCACTCCCGGCGCCACTTCTCGCGTCTCGCCTCCGACCTCGGGGGCTTCGCAGATCTCGGTCTGGTGAAGGGGTTTGGCGGCGCGATCCCGACGTTCGTCCTGCTGCTCCTGGCGGCTGTGGGGGTCGTGGTCTGGGCTCGCCGGGCCGGGCGGCGGGGCGCATGGCTGTGGGCTGCGGTGCTGGCGGTGGCGGTGGTCCAGCTGGTGTGGATGCAGAACCGGACCTACTGCCGTTACGCGGTCGGTGTGCAGATGGCCGTGGCGCCACTGGTAGCTGGGGCCGCAGCGGCGGCGCCGCCGGCGGTCGCATGCACGGGACTTCTTGCCCTGGCGGGATGGCTCGGCGTGGGCAGCATGCCTCTGCTGGAGGAGCAACACACAACCCAGTTGGCGGGCTGGCGGGCGGTACGGCGAGCCCAGGAAGTGGCCGCCCGCAGCGGAAGCACGGTCGTGGTGGAACCCGAGCTCCACCCCTTTGCCTCCTACCTCTGGCACCTGCTGGAGCGACGGGGAGCAGGGGTTCCGCCTCGAGTTCTCTCGCCCTGGGATCCGGGACCCTGGGTCGGGCTCGAAGGTTCGTACCTGGTGGCCACGATCCACCGCCCCCTTTACCCCGGCTCCCTCTACGGTAGAGAGCTGCACTTCGGCGGCGTGTCCGCGGCCCTCTGGCCTCTGACCCAACAGCGCTTCCTGGAGGCCTGGGTGATCGAGGGTGCGCCGCTTCCTCTCCAGGGCTGGTGGCCGGCGGAGCGCCAGGCCAGCGGGCGGCCCTTCATGTGGGGGGGGGCCAGCGCCGAGCTGCTGCTGCCGCCGTTGCCGGAAGGGACGGAGATTGTTGTCTCTCTGCGCCCGGCGCCGGGACCCGAGCCGTTGGTGGTCGAGCTGAATGGTCGCGAGATGACTCGCCTCGACGGAGAGGAGGGCGAGGCGCGAACGCGGTTGGAGATTCCGAACGCCGAGGCGGGCGCGGTTTCCCTGCTTCGCTTCAAACGAACCCGAGGCTATGTCCCGGGGCACGGGGATTCCCGCCCGCTGGCGGTGCAGCTCTTCGAACTTCGTGCCTTCGGACCGACCCTTCCATGGGGGGGGGCGGTTGCTCATCCGTGGCAGCGGGAGGCGTTGCGCGTCGAGTTGGAAGGGGCCTACGACGCGGAGAAATTTTCGGAAGAGCGGGAGGGGGTGTGGCTTCGACCGCGGGCGCGACTCTTGGTGCCGGGTGGCGAAGGGCGCCTGATCCTGCGTCTGCGGGCCCCCCGGCCGACGCCGCCGCGAACCGTGATTCTGGTTGGCGGCCGCAAGGCCGCCGGACCCCTCGAGCTCGGGCCGCGACCCGAGGAGGTCGAGATTCTGGTGTGGCCGGACGATAGCGAAGGGGGCCGGGTTCAGATCGATATCGTGAGCGACACCTACGTTCCGGCGAACAGTGGCAGCGAGGATGAGAGGGAGCTGGGAGTCGTGTTGTCAGGGGTGTTTTTCGAACCGCGGGGGGAGAGCCCTTGACGTGCCCGGCGGGCAGTCCTAGGATGGAACGGTCCCGCCACGCTGCGTCCGCAGTAAGGAGCTTCACATGAGTAACAAGACCGACAAGATGGCCGACAAGATGAAGGCATTGGAGACCGCCATCGGTCAGATCGAACGGCAGTTCGGCGCAGGGGCGGTCATGCGCATGGGCGATCGGCCCCGAGTCAGGGTCAACGTGATCCCCACCGGTTCTCTCACTCTCGACGCCGCGCTCGGCGTCGGCGGCGTGCCGCGCGGGCGGGTGATCGAGATCTACGGACCGGAGGCTTCGGGCAAAACCACGCTGGGCCTACATATCATCGCCAACGCCCAGAAGGCGGGCGGGCTAGTGGCGTTCATCGACGCCGAGCACGCCCTCGATGCCGAGTATGCCGGCAACCTGGGCGTCAACCTCGACGAGCTGTTGATTTCGCAGCCGGATTTCGGCGAGCAGGCCCTGGAGATCACAGAAACGTTGATCCGCTCCGGTTCGGTCGACGCGATCGTGATCGACTCCGTCGCTGCATTGGTGCCGCGCTCGGAGCTCGAAGGCGACATGGGTGACGCCCAGATGGGCCTGCAGGCGCGGCTCATGTCGCAGGCCCTGCGCAAGCTCGCGGGCATCGTCTCCAAGTCGAACACGTGCCTCATCTTCATCAACCAGATACGGGAGAAGATCGGCGTCATGTTCGGCAACCCGGAGACTACCACCGGCGGACGTGCCTTGAAGTTCTACTCGTCGGTGCGCATCGACATCCGGAGAACCAGCTCGATCAAGCAGGGTGACCAGGTCGTGGGAAACCGGACCAAGGCCAAGGTGGCCAAGAATAAGGTGGCGGCGCCGTTCAAGGTTGCCGAGTTCGACATCCTGTATGGCGAAGGAATCTCCTTCACCGGCGAACTCCTCGATCTCGGCGTCGAACATCGCCTGCTGCAGAAGTCGGGTTCGTGGTACTCCCACGGCGAGACCCGCATCGGTCAGGGACGAGAGGCTGCGCGCCAGTTCCTGCGCGACAACCCCGACGTGGCCGGCGAGATCGAGCTCAAGCTGCGCGAGCAGCTAGGCCTTTTGCCGGGCGCGGAAGAGTCGCCTGAGGCTGACGAGACGGCCAAGTAGGACCGAGTTCCTGCGTCCGCAGCGCTGAGATATTTCGGCTAGGATAAAATCTCGATGGGAGATTGAGGTGAGGATGAGACTCTGTCGGATTCTGATGATTTTGCCGGGGCTGTTGTTGGTCCTGTCTCTTTCCGCGTCTGCGGCGGAGGGCCAGACGCCCGAGCCGGACCCGACGGTGCTTCGGTTCGTCCAGCGGGCGCTTCCGTGGTGCCCGGACTCGACCTTCGAGATGGTGGAGAACACTCGTCACCAGACGCCGTCCGGTTCGTACCGGGTGGTGACGGTGGAACGCAACTGTGCCAGCAAGGCCTTGACGGCAAAGCCGACCGTGCTTGTGGACGAGGTGTCGTCGTCGGCGTGGTTCGGAAGCGTGGGCAAGCTGCCTTTTGAGAATGCGGGAGTCGAGGCCAAGGCGCTCCGCACCTTTGTGGAAGGCTTCCTGCCGGATGCTCTCAGGGCGAGCATGAACCTCAAGGTACGGGTCGAGTGGGACGCCGGTCCTCACAGGCCGGGGGCCCTGATTCCGTTCGAGCTGGTGGTGACCACCGGTTATGGGGAGTATCGTCGCGCGGCCGCGGTGTCCTCGGATGGCGAGTACCTGGTGCTGGGCTCCGACATGCCTCTGAAAGAAGATCCAGTGGCCTATCGGCGAAAGCTCCTGTCCGGCAGCGAGCTGGTCATGTGGGACAGCGAGTCCGGCGCCAAGAAGCCCTCCCTCGAAATCGTGGAGTTCTCCGATCTGGAGTGCCCCGCCTGCCGCGGCAAGTGGCCCCTGATTCAGCAGGAGCTGAAGAAGCACGGTCACGCGATCCGGCATGGCATGGTGAGCTTTCCTCTGACCATGATCCACCCCTGGTCCTTTCGCGCCGCCAGCGCTTCGTGGTGCGTGGCCCAGCAGAATCCGCAGCTTCTGATTCCCTTCAAGGAGACCTTTTACTCGCTGCAGCGTGAGATGGAGGTCTCCCTGGTAACGCCGACCTCGGTGGATTTCGCTAGCGGCAACGGTCTCGACGAGACGATTTTCCGAGATTGCTACCTTCGTGAACCGTCGATCGTCCCGGTCCATGACCAGATGGCCCTGGCCCACCGCCTGAACGTGCACGCCACGCCAACCTACTTCGTGAACGGCTGGATGGTGCAGATGCCAGATCCTTTGTGGTTTCCGGACTTCGTGAACCGTCTCTTGGCAGGCGAGGAGCCGTATTAGAAGCCTGTCCGAGAATTAGGCGCGGTACATCCTGTCAGCGCGCCCTTTCTATCGGCATTCTGCCCGAGAGGATGCCAGGCACCTCCGAGGAAGCGCGCCCAGGCGTGGGCCACCTGCTCCACTTCTCCCGGTTGTGGCTCCGCGTCGAATAATTCGAAATTCGAAATTCGAAATTCCTAATTTCTCATTCTCCTGGTTACCTTTTGGGCCCCCCGGGTAAAGGAGTGGGCGACGGATCGCTTACGCCATCCGAGACCGGAGGCACGATGTCAAAGACTGAGATCGCCATCATGAAGCAGATGCACAGGACCGACGACGAGGTCGGCGGACGCTCCCGGTGGAGGCTGGCCCTCGGCCTCGCAGGCGTGGCGGGAGGGATCTTTCTCGCCTGGAGGTTCGGGGTCTTCGACCTGCTCACGGTCGAAAACATCGACCGGCTGGACCTGTGGTTCGACGGCCTGGGCGTTTGGGCGCCGCTGGTCTTCATCGTGCTGTGGATCGTCGCTTGTATCTTCTTCCTGCCGGGCCTGGCGATATCCATCGCCGGCGGGCTGATCTTCGGCGCGGTGTGGGGGACGGTGTGGACCACCATCGGCGCCAACCTCGGCGCCACCGCCGCCTTTCTGATTGGGCGCTACGCAGCACGCGGCATGGTGGAAGGCATGGTGGAGAAGAACTCGGCGCTGCAGAAGATCGATGACGGCGTGAAGCGCCAGGGTTGGCGAATGCTGATGATTACCCGGTTGGTGCCGATCTTCCCCTTCAACATCCAGAACTACGTCTACGGCCTCACCGACATCCCCCTCAAGACCTACGTACTGGTGACCCTGCCGAGCATGCTGCCGGCGACCATCGCCTATAACTTCGCCGCCGGTTCGGTGCGCACCGGGGATTTCGGTAAGACCCTCTGGTACCTGGGAATCGCCGCGGTTTTCTTCGTTCTGCTGTCGCTGATTCCGACCTGGGTCCGGAAGCGCTACGTTACCGACGAGCTCAGTGGGAACGAGGCTGTTACCAAATCGTAACACCAGAGGGCACGGCCGGAAGCGAAGTATTGCGGGGCGATCGGTTTGAAGGACCGGTCGCCCCGTGTTGGTTCAGGCGAAATCCCTGAGATCACCACACTTCCCTGGCCACCGTGAGCGAGGAGGATGCCCGTCGGTGCGGGAGGGCCAAGCGCGGTTCTTCGGAATGGATATTGCACTCCCGGCGAGGGGTAATATGGAGTCCGGTTGCCAGACTGCGGTGGCACGAGTCGCCGGAGGAGTAAATAAATGACCATGATCGCGTACGTGATCGCCTATCTCGGCATCGCATTTTTCTTCATCGCGGTGGTGGCACGCTTCCTGATGTGGTCGCGGATGCCGATGCATCTGAGGTGGGAGCTCTACCCGGTCGCCCACGAGGGTGGCGGGCGAGCGGCCTACGGCGGCTCCTACCTCGAGGAAGGGGACTGGTGGAAGAAGAAGCGCGAGGTCTCTCTTCTCGGAGAACTCAAGGTGATGGTGCCGGAGATCCTCTTCCTGGTGGCGCTCAAGGAGCACAACAGGAAGCTGTGGACACGCTCCTTCCCCTTTCACTTCGGCCTCTATCTGGTGGCGATCGCCACCATCCTGATGGTCGTCGGCGGGATCGCCGGGGCCCTGGCGCCGGCCTGGGTTACGGCACCGCTGCTCAAGGTGCTCGGAATCCTCGTTCCGTTCTGTGGAGCCGCCGGCCTGGTGCTTGGAATCTTAGGCGCCGTCGGGCTATACCAACGCCGCATGGGTCGCGAAATGCGGGACTACACAGCGCCGGCGGATTTCTTCAACCTGATCTTCTTCGTGATCGCATTTGGTGTGGCGCTGCTGACTTTCCTGTTGGTGGATCGCGACTTCTCGCTGGTATCGACCTTCGTCGCCAACCTCGTGACCTTCCATTTCGTGCCGCTGGGTGGCGGTGGAACGGCGACGCTTCTCCTCTCCGCCTCGGTGATCCTACTGGCGCTGCTCAGCGCCTACATCCCGACCACACACATGTCTCACTTCGTGGGCAAGTACTTTGCCTTCCACTCCATCCGCTGGAAGGATGATCCCAACCTGCCCGGAGGTGCGGAGGAAAAGACCATCGAGAAGATGCTCAACCAGCCGATTTCGTGGTCCGCTGAGCACATCAAGGGCGATGGCAAGAAGACGTGGCTTGAAGCGGCCACCGAGGAGCCGGAGGACCAGGGCAAATGAAGGAGCCGAACAGCGTCAAGGACATCGCCAAGAACCCGGGTCAACCACTCGCCCGAATCGATCCCCTCGAGCAAGTTCCGCTCCCGCCCCCGTTCGACAAGCTCGAAGAAGAGCCGGAGTATTCGCAGATTTCAGATGACGCTCGAGAAAAGTATGTTGTTCTTGACGATACGATCGCAGTCAACATCCCCAAGCCCGAAAGCAAAGAGGAGGAGGATCGGCTCGTCCAGGGATTCCTGTCAGGTCTCCAAAAGCTCATGACGTCCGAGGATAACTGGACCTTTCTGCAGCCCTTCGAGATGTCGATGGAGCACTGTGCCAAGTGCCACACCTGCTCCGATGCTTGCCCGATCTACGAGGAGAGCGGTAAGAACGAGCTCTACCGCCCGGTCTACCGATCGGAGATCCTGCGGCGTATCTACTTCAAGTACGTCAAGAAGTTGTCGCCGAAGGTCCACGGCGAAATCGATCTCAACTGGGAGGTCGTGGCCCGGCTGATCGAGCTCTCATACCGCTGCAACCTCTGCCGGCGCTGTGCCCAGACATGCCCGATCGGGGTCGACAACGCGCTCCTGTCACGTGAAATCCGGAAGATTGCATCGATGGAGATGGGGATCGCGCCCAAGGAGCTCCATACCGACGGATCGGTTCTCCAGCTGCAAGTCGGGTCGTCGACCGGAATGACCCCGCTGGTTGTCAAGGACAACATCGAGTTCATCGACGAGGACACCGCCGAGCGTACCGGCTATCCCATCGAGACGCCTTGGGACGTGGAGGGAGCTGATCTCCTCCTCATCCACAACGCCGGCGAGATCATGGCCTGGCCGGAGAACCCCGGCGCCTTCGCCACTGTTTTCGATGCCGCAGGGATCAGCTGGACCCTGTCGTCGGAGGTTGCCGCCTATGACGCCATCAACTACGGCGTCTGGTACGACGACATCCAGTTCGCGCGGGTGGCAGTGAAGCACGCCCAGGCGGCCAAGAAACTCGGGGTGAAGAAGATCGTGCTCGGCGAGTGCGGCCACGCCCACAAGGCGCTCACCGTGATCGCCGACAAGGTCCTTACCGGTGACCTCAACATCCCGCGCGAGAGTGCGATAGTGCTCCTGCGCGACATCATCCGCTCTGGGAAGCTCGAATTCGACAAGAGTCGCAACGATTTTCCGGTTACCCTCCACGACCCCTGCAACATGGTGCGCCTGATGGGCATCGTCGCCCCGCAGCGCGAGGTGATCGAGGCCGTGGTGCCCGAGGGGCGCTTCCGCGAGATGGCGCCGCACGGCGTCGAAAACTACTGCTGCGGCGGCGGCTCCGGATTCGCCATCATG
Source organism: Acidobacteriota bacterium (assembly GCA_030637805.1). Classification (GTDB taxonomy): domain Bacteria; phylum Acidobacteriota; class Thermoanaerobaculia; order Thermoanaerobaculales; family Sulfomarinibacteraceae; genus Sulfomarinibacter. The sequence goes on from DAOWFV010000247.1 coordinate 14,501, forward strand.
TCCGGCCACAACTTCGCCGACTTTCGCCACCGCCTGACCGGCCGGCGGAAGTTCCGCCAGATTCTGGATGCCTTTCAGGACGAGCAGATGGACATCGAGCAACCCAAGTACGTGTGTGCTCCCTGCTCCAATTGCAAGGGCCAGATCCGCGACATCATTCAGTACTACGATGCATGGGAGAAAGCCGGCATCTACTACGGCGGTCTGGTCGAGCTGGTGGTCAATGCAATGACCAATGTGCAGCCGGGGTTCATCGACTGGGAGTGGCACTAGTTCCGAAATCCGAATTCGGATTTCGGAATTAGGATTAGGAATTCGGAATTAGGAATTGCCGGCGCGAAGAACCGTCGGATGACTTGAGCCTTCTGCCCGCGCTTGGGCGCGATGCTTCACATCATTGCAATATGCGATTCTCCGCCCCGAATATCATTGCAATTTGCAATCATATAGATCTCGCTTCGGCTTCGGTCCTCGCCGTATCTGCTCATAACACAATAGTTAGTCGAGTTTTCTCGAAATGCCTCGATGTGGCACGGCGGTTGCGTCATGGCGAGCGAAGTGACGAAGGGAGCGGTTCGATGCTCGACAACGGAGCTTGGGACTGGGAGTTGGGCAAGAGGCTCATCAGCGACCTCGGCGCGGTGCACAACCGTTTCGTCGATGTTCACGAGTGGGTGGTGAGCGCCGACGGCGAGCGCATCGCGGTACCGGTCTTGACGGCTCCGGAAATCTTTCGGGTTTGGGTCAACGATTCGCTCTGGGAGGGTGAGTACGAGAAGGCCTGGCATCTCCATTTCGCTCCTGATGGACGTCTGACCGCGTTGGTGAGAGTCGATGACGAGTGGACAATGGGGATCGACGGTGAGCTGTGGGAGGAACGGTGGGAGTTCGCCTGGAACCCCAGCTTCAACCGGGACGGGAGCGTGATCGCGGTCCAGATCAAGGACAACATGGAGTACACCGTCGCGGTCAACGGCCAGGCCTGGGAGCAGAGATTTCACTCTTCGAGGGGCCTCGTCGTCAGCGACGACGGCGGCACGGTGGCGGCCCTTGTCCAGGTGGAACCTCTCGCCGAGGCCGACATCTTCAAGTTCATGGAGGGGACCTGGAGCGTTGCGGTCAATGGCGTTCCTTGGGAACGGAAGTTCATCAACGTCTACGGCCCGGCGATCAGCCCCGACGGCGGCCACGTGGCCGCCGAGGTTCGCCTGGACATCTGCGACTACAGTATTGCCGAGGACGCTGTGCCCTGGGAGAACACATTCGGCTGTGTGTGGGAGCCGGTGTTCCGCCCCTCGCGGGGAGGGCTGCTGGCGCCGGTTCGCTTGAACGGCTCCTGGACGATCACCGAGAACGGGAGCCCGATCTGGGACGGGCGCTTCATGCAGCTGTGGAACCAGAGGCTGAGTCCGGACGGCGAGCACATCGCGGCGGTGGTGGCGCCCGGCTTCGGCAGTTGGACAGTGGCCGTCGACGACCAACCCTGGCGGGCGTCTTTCAACGACCTCGTGTTGCCGCCTGTTTTCTCACCCGACGGCAAGCGGGTTGCGGCGGGGGTGAGGAGCAACGGGTCGTGGAGCATCGCGGTGGACGGCCGGGTTTGGGCGGACGAATTCGACATGGTGTGGGACCCCATCTTCACGCCCGCCGGCGATCGGGTGCTGGCCAAGGTGGAGCGTGACGGACGATTTGCCGTTGCGATCGACGGCACGGTGTGGAGCCCGTGGTACGAGGCGCTGTGGGAACCCATTCTCAGTCCCGACGGGAAACGACTGCTCATTCGTGCGGTCGACGACGGCGCTTACTTCCGCCAGGTGGTCGAGTCCGACACCGCCTTTCCGGGTTGATCGAGGGAGGGAGCATGTACGAGCTGGTTCGCGGCCCCTTGGTCTGGATCGCCTTCATCGGTTTCTTCGGTGGCATGGCCTACCGATTCATCGCGATGGCGCTGCTGGCGAGGAAGGACAGGGTCGTATACCCCACCTTCGACGCCAAGTACGGCCTGAGGTCGCTGCTCCACTGGGTGATCCCCTTCGCGGGGGTCAACATGCGGATGCGGCCCTTCTACACCCTACTGTCGTACACCTTTCACATCTGTGTGCTGGTGACTCCGCTGTTTCTCATGGGCCATGCCGTCCTGTGGCAGGAATCATGGGGTGTGAGGTGGTGGAGCCTGCCGCAGAATGTGGCCAACGTTATGACCCTGGTGGTGATCTTCGCCTGCCTGTTCTTCATGGTCAGACGGCTGGTGCGGCCGGAGGTGCGGAACGTCAGCTTTGCGTCGGACTATTTGCTCGCGCTTCTCGTTATGGCGCCGTTCGCAACCGGTTTCGTGGCCCATCATCAGTGGTTGCCCTACCGGCCGATGCTCATTGTCCACATCGCAAGCGGAGCCCTGTGGTTGTTGCTCATCCCATGGACGCGGCTTATCCACATGGCGTGGTTCGTGTTCACAAGGTCTTACATGGGGAGCGAGTTCGGCGCGGTACGCCACTCCAGGGATTGGTGAGATATGCGGGCTAGGAGTAGGCACGATGGCTGATCTTCAGGACATTCAGATTATGGATCCCGGGGTCGAGGAGGGCATCGCCAAGCTGACGCCGGATCGGATCGAGCGGACCATCCTCAAGGTGCTCACCGAGGAGTCGGCGGCCCGGCTCGAGGTCTATCTCCAGACCTGTGTTCACTGTGGTCTGTGCGCGGA
>DAOWFV010000241.1 GCA_030637805.1 Acidobacteriota bacterium
ATGAGGTTGCCGACGTTCTCGATGAAGAGGATGTCGACCTCGGGGAATGAACCGGCCTCGAGACCACCCTCGACCAGCCGAGCGTCGAGGTGGCACGCCCCCCCGGTAAGGATCTGGTGCGCCGGAACCCCGAGTGCCCGGATCCGGTCCGCATCGCGTTCGGTCGCAACATCGCCCTCCAAAACTGCACAGCCGAGCTCCCCATCGAGGGCCCGCACCGTGGCCTCCAGCAGGGTCGTCTTCCCCGATCCCGGTGACGAGATGAGGTTGACCACCAGGGTGCCGGCGTCGGCAAAGCGGGCGCGCAAGGCATCGGCGCGTTCCTCGTTGGCGGCGAGCGCCCGGCGTTTGACGTTTACGACCTGTTTCATGATGCGGTCCTTTCAGGTGTGCCCACATCACCGGATTCGTCAGCCTCGAAGCTTACCTGGAGAACATCCAGCTCGTCGCCGCCGGTGACCTGAAGCGGAAGACCGCAGTCGGGGCAGAGGCGTAACCAGCTTCCCTCCGCCCTCTCATGGACCTCGCCACAACCGGCGCAGTGCTGAATCGCGGGCCTCCACTCGACCTCGAGCTCAGCGCCGGCATCCGGCCCCCCGGCTATCACAGCCTCCCACGCGTAGACGAGGAGCTCGGGCTCGACGGCCGACAGCTCCCCCACCGCCAGCCGCGCCTGCTGCAGGCGCCCTCCGCCGTTCGCCTCGACCGCTTCACGACAGGTGCGGTAGACCTCGATAGCGATGCCCATCTCGTGCACCGGCACAGTATAGCGACCCACTCCCGCGTCCGCGGACGCGGACGCGGGGTCGCAGGTCGGACATCGCAGGTCCCAGGTCGCAGGTCTCAGGAAGCACATCGCAAGTCGCAGCAAAATCTTCGGCTGGACTCCTGGATGTCAAGCGTTTTCATTTCTTTTCTAGGCCTTTCCTTCGCGACCTCCGCGCTTGCAAAGAACAGAGACCTGAGACCTGAGACCTGCGACCTGGTCCCTTGTCTCCCGTCTCCCGTGGTTCAGTTACAATGTCCCTACCCTATGGCATTACCCCGTCTCATCATTATCGGATCCTCCGGCTTTGTCGGGCGCCACCTCCTCGACTACCTCAAGGAGGATTTCCGGATTGTCGGCCTCGACCTTCGCTCGCAGCTGCGCGGCGGCGTCTCCTTCCACGACAACGTCACCTGGTACCAGGTGGACATCGGCGAACGCGAGTCCCTCGCAGCCGCCTTCCGCTACATCCGCGAGTCGGGCGGCGCCGACTACCTCATCCACCTTGCGGCCCACTTCGACTTCACCGGCGAGAAACACCCCGAGTACTGGCGGACCAACGTCGACGGAATGCGGAACGTGCTCGAGGAGTGCCGCGAGCTCCAGTTGAAACGCTTCGTCTTCGCCTCCTCGGTCGCGGCCTGTCGATTTCCGCCCCCCGGTCAGGTTCTCACGGAAGACAGCCCCCCCGACGGCGACCACGTTTATGCCGTCACCAAGCGGATCGGCGAGGATATGTTGGCGGAGTACGACGACTGCATCCCCTCGTGCATCACCCGCTTCGCAGCTCTGTTCTCGGACTGGTGCGAGTACCCGCCGCTCTACTTCTTCCTCGACACCTGGCTGTCGCAGGCGTGGAACTCGCGCATTATCGGCAGCCGCGGTATGTCGGCGATTCCGTACATGCATGTTCGCGAGATGGGGCCGTTCATGCGGCGGGTGATCGAGCACCACGACGACATCGGCCGGCGGGAGGTCTTGATTGCCGGTCCGAGCGCAACCCTCTCCCACCTCGAGCTCTTCGATCTCGCCAACATCCATTTCCGGGGCCGGCGCGAGCGACCCATCCATATGCCTAAGTTGTTGGCGATCGTCGGTGTGCGGATGCGCGACCTGCTGGGTCGCATCGTCGGGAATCGCCCCTTCGAGCGCCCGTGGATGATGCGCTACGTCGACAAGGACCTCGCGGTGAACGCCAGCCGAACCTATGCGCGGCTCGACTGGCATCCGAGGGAGCGCCTTCTCCTTTCTCGGCGCATGCCCTTCCTGGTGGAGCATCTGAAGAGCGATCCGGTCGAGTGGCACCGGCTCAATCGAGCCGCCCCAAAAGGGGTGCGACTGCGCGACAACCTCCGCATCTACCGCCTGCTCGACAAGAACCTCGACGAAATATGTAACACCTTCCTCGACAAGGTGATGGGCCCGGCAGCGGAAGGCCGCTTCCCGTCCTACCAGAAAGTGGCGCGCGACGTCCTCGAGTGGCGGTTCATGATCCTCCTCCGCCACCTCCAGGGCGCGGTGCGCACGAGCGATCGCGGGCTCTTCACCGCCTACTGCCGGGACCTCGCCGAGAAGCGCCTCATGCAGGGCTTCGGCGTGCAGGAGGTGTGCGGGGCGATGCAGACCGTCAACTCCACATGCCTGGAGATCCTGCGCGAGGACCCGGAGGCCGAGGACCTCGGCGCCGCGCTCCATGACCACATCACCATGACCATGCAGTTCGGCTGCGACCAGATCCTGGAGATCTACGAGGAGGTCGGCGGCGAGGAGTTGCCGGAAGAGTTTTGAGTTCTTAGTTTTGAGTTACCGGCGCGAGGATCATTCGGGTTGTTCGAACGGTCTGCCCGCGCCTAGGCGACTCCGTCGGCCGGGGCCGATCCGCACTTTAACCGCACGTTTTCCTCAAGCATCCAGAGTTTTATGGCCCCACATTCCCCCTGAACCGAAAACGGAAAGGGGGATGTCATGAGAATGAAATCGGTTGCGGTCGTGTTGGGGGTCGTGTTGTGCGGTGCGGGGCTGGTCATGGCGCAGACGGAGTGGGAGCAGGACCTGGGCAACCCGGTGATGGGCCCGGGGCCGACCGGCTCGTGGGACGAGTGGGGACACTTCGTCCTCGCCGCGGTCTTCGACGGCTCTGAATATCACATGTGGTTCACCGTTATCACCCCAGAGGACCGGCCCACAGACATCGGCCACGCCACCTCGCCGGACGGCATCGAGTGGACAATTGACCCCGACCCGGTGCTCACCCGCGGCGCCCCGGGCGATTGGGATGAGAGCTTCGTCGCCGGTGCCGCGGTGATCCACGACGGGGCGCAGTTCCACATGTGGTACGAGGGCGAGGACGGCGACGGGATCTCACGGGCCGGTTACGCCACCTCGCCCGACGGCAGCGTCTGGACCGAGTATCCCGGCAACCCGGTAATGAACGAAGGGCCACCCGGATCGTGGGACTCACGGGGCGTTTCACCGAGAACGGTCATTGTGGACGGCGATCGCTACAAAATGTGGTACACCGCTTACGGGCAGGGGATGTTTGCCGGTACGCGGGTGTTTTATGCAGAGTCCCTAGATGGAATCACTTGGGCCAAACACGGGTCCCCGGTTCTCAATCATTCCATTGCAGGCTGGGACAGCGGGTGGGTGGCAAACCCGGCGGTGATCTTCGACGGGGCCGCCTACCACATGTGGTACGCGGGAAAGGAAGCGGGGGCTGAGGATTTCGAGGATGGCGCGGCCATCGGTTACGCCTCGTCGCCCGACGGCCTAGCCTGGACCAGATACGACGACAACCCGGTGGTGGAGGCAACCACCGGGTTTGCCTACACGTCGTCAGTCGTGTTCGACGGATCGATCTTCCGCATGTGGTACTCGTACTGGGACGGCGAGGTGACTGATTGGGTCGGCTACGCGACTTCCGAGACCGATGACATGGATTATGTGCGCTTCATCCCGGCTGCGGCAGCCGCGTTCGGCGCCCACGGCGCCTTCTTTCAGACCGACGTGGACGTGAGCAATGCCGGCGGCCGGTCCGCAACCTTTCACTTTCTGTGGCTCCCCCGCGGCGAGGACAACTCCGAGCCGACGACCTCGGACACCTTCAGTCTCGGTCCCGGCGTGAGCGTCCGCTACGGCAACGTGCTCGACGCGATTTTCGGCCTCGAGCCCGATGCCCTAGGCGCCCTTGCGATCGTGGCCTCGAGCCCGGACCTGCTCGCCACGAGCCGGACATACAACGCTCCGGTAGCAACGGTCGCGGGAACCTACGGCCAGGCCATGCCCGCGATTCCTGTCAGCGAGTTCATTCAAACCGGGGAGCGCCGGCGGATCCTCTTTGGAACCGAGAACTCGGACATGCGCACCAACATCGGATGCCAGAACGGCGACGATCTCACGACGGTGGTCCAACTGGAGCTCTTCGACGCCATCGGGACCTCGCTCGAAACCACAACGATGGTGCTGCAGCCGCTGGGCAACGACCAGATGAACCGGATCTTCCAGGATCACGCCCCGGTCAACGGTTGCGTGGACGTGTGGACCGACGACCCCGACACGAGCTTCTACTGCTACGGCTCGGTGCTGGACAACGTGACCAGTGACCCGACCACGATCTTGCCGCAGTGACTGTGAGGCCGGGCCGGCCCAGCCGGCCCTGGCCGAACGTCATCCTGGGCGAGCGGAGGCCGGAACGGCCGGAGCAAGTCGAAGGATCCCCTGAAGGTGCGAGCGCGTCGGCCGTCGCCAGATTCTCCGGGAACCCTTGGGGATCCCATTCGACTCGCGGCGCCGCCGCGCCGCCCCCTCGGGACAGGCTCTTCGGCTCCGTGCCCCTGTGGGGCGCTCCGTTCAGGATGACGACATGGGCGCTCCGGGCGAGCGGGGGAACTTCCAACTTTCGACTGCGCGGGCGTTCGGTGGTTTCATGGCCAGAGTGATCCCTTTTCGCCCGAACCGACGGCACGCCGACGCGTTGAACGCGCGGCCGGTTGTGGGCCAATCGGGATCGGGATATACTCCGGGCAACATGCCAGCGACAATCGAGACGATCCTTGAGGCGCCGGAACCGTTCCTCGTCGGGGCCTGGCTCGTCGAGCCGACGTTGAACCGGCTCACCCGCGGTGACACCTCGGTCCAGCTCGAGCTCAAGGCGATGGACGTGCTGCTCTGCCTGGCCGCCCACGCCGGCGAGGTCGTGCCCAAGCACCAGGTTCTCGACGCGGTGTGGCAGACCGAGTTCGTGTCCGACAACACCCTGGCGCGCCGCATCGCCGAGCTGCGCGAGGCGCTCGACGACGATGCCCAGAACCCCCGCTACATCGAGACCATCCGTAAGCGCGGCTACCGGCTCATCGCCGAGGTCAGCGCCGCCGGCGTGCCGGCCGAAACCGGATCGGCGTTTCCCGAAACCCCGCCGGCCACGGCCGAGGACCACAACCCCTACCCAGGCCTGGCCGCCTTCACCGAGGCCGACGCCGGTTTTTTCTTCGGACGCGAGACCGAGGTGGCCTCGCTGTGGCGCAAGATCAGCTCGCGGCGGCTGCTGGCGGTCATCGGGCCCTCGGGTAGCGGCAAGACCTCGCTTCTTCGCGCTGGTGTGGCGCCGGCGGCGCCGGCCGGCTGGCGGGTGGTGGTCTTCACCCCCGGTGAAAACCCGAACCTGTCGCTCGCCCGCGCTCTGGCCCCCGACCACGCCGGCGACCCCGCCGCAGTAGGGCGGTTGGTGGGCATCACCGATCCCGACATCGCCGTGGGCGTGGTCTCGAGATGGCGCGGTCGGTGGCGGGAGGCGCTGGTCGTGGTCGACCAGTTCGAGGAGCTCTTCACCCTTAACGCCCCGCACACGCAAGCAGCCTTCGTCGGGCTCCTTCGCAGGTTGGTCGATGCAGCGGACGTGCACATCGCGCTTGTCCTCCGGCACGACTTCCTGTCCCGTTGCCAGCAGTTCCCCGTGATCGCACCGATCTTCAAGGACCTGACCGTCATTGGACCACCGGCGGGCGAGGCGCTGCGGCGGGCGCTCAAGGAGCCCGCGGCGCGCCTCCTTCACCGATTCGAGAGCGAGTTGCTGGTGGACGAGATGATCGCCGATGTGGAAGACGAGCGGGGCGCGCTGCCGCTACTCGCCTTTGCGGTCCACCGGCTCTGGCAGGAGCGGGATCGCGAGAAGCGATCACTCACTCAGGAGGCCTATCGCCGCATCGGCGGCGTCATGGTCGCACTCAACGACGACGAAGCATCCCGCCTGGAACACACGCTGGGCGAGCTCGAACAGGCCGGTGTTCGCG
>DAOWFV010000042.1 GCA_030637805.1 Acidobacteriota bacterium
AGCGCCTTTTTCGAGCGGCTGGTTCGCCGCCGGTCGATCCGCCACTTTGCTCCCGATCGGGTGCCGCGCGAGCTGGTCGAGCTTGCCATCGCCGCCGCCAACACCGCCCCGTCGGGGGCCAACCGCCAGCCTTGGCACTTCGTCGCGGTCTCGGACCCGGGGACCAAGGCCGAGATCCGCCAAGCCGCCGAGGCCGAGGAGCGCGAATTCTACGAGGGCGGCCGGGCGACCCCGGAATGGTTAACAGCCCTGGCACCACTCGGCACCGACTGGCAGAAGCCCTTCCTCGAGACCGCGCCGTGGCTGGTCGTCGTCTTCAAGCAGGTCCACGCCCTGGGCCCCGGCGGCGCCAAGCTCACCAACTACTACGTCAACGAGAGTGTGGGAATCGCCTGCGGCCTCTTCATCGCGGCACTCCAGGAAATGGGGCTTGCCACCCTCACCCACACCCCGCAGCCGATGCGTTTCCTCGGCCGCATCCTCGACCGGCCGGACAACGAACGACCGTTCATCCTCTTCCCGGTCGGTTACCCGGCGCCCGGCTGCCAGGTCCCGGCAATATCGAAAAAGAGCGTCGCCGAGATCAGCACCTGGATCGAGGGTTCGGCCCCGGTTAACCTCGCTCGGTGAGCGCGACTCCCGAGATCACCAGCACCGAGCCGATCACCAGACCCGCGGTGATCGACTCACCGAGGAAGAGGGCCGCGAAGGCGGCCGTCATCGGCGGGATGGTGTAGAGGTAGACCCCGACCTTCTGCGACTCGCTGAGACCCAGGGCGACGAAGTAGAGCAGGGTGGCGAGGAACGAGCAGGCGATCCCGAGGAAGGCGATGGCGATCCACGCCTGTCCCGAGATCTCCCCCAGCGAGAAGCCTGTCGCCCGCATCTCGAGCCACCCGACGGGGGCCATCCACACGGCGCCCATGAGGGTCACGACCGCGGTCACCCGAAGGGCGCCGAGCTCGTCGGTGAGCCTCTTGCCGAAGACGGTGAACAGCCCCCACATGACGATGCTGACCAGTACCAGGAGGTCGCCGACGACGTGGGCGTCGAGCTCGAGGCGAGTGATCGTCTCGAGACCCATCACCACCAGCACGCCGATGACGGCGATCGCCACTCCCAGGGCCTTCAGCGGCGTGATCCGCTCGCCGAGGAAAACAGCCGAGAGCAGGAGGATGGTGATCGGGGCCGTTACCGCATAGAGCGAAGCGTTCGATGCGGTGGTGTACTGGAGCCCGGCGGTCTGCAGACCGTAGTGGAGCCCGGTTCCGAGCAGGCTCAGACCGAAGAGCCTGATGAGCACCCCTTTGCCTTTGCGCCAGATCCCACCGCTCGCAGCAGAAAGCTGGTGAGACATGCGGGCCAGCCACGGGAGGAAGCAGAGGGCGGAGATCAGGAGCCTCAGGGACACAACCACCAGCGGCGGTGTGTCCTCGAGCGCCACCTTGGTGGCGATGAACGAGATGGCCCACAGGAAGCAGGCGACGAGGAGCGCGATCCGCGCGCGAATCGGCATGGCGAGCGAAGTCTACCCTTCGCCGAGCCAAATGAGGCGGACTGGAACGCCCAGCTCCCTGCGGTCGCGAGCGCCGCGGAGATCCCGTGGGGAGACGGTCGGCGAGAGGATGCGGACCCGGTTGATCTCGCGCAGCCCTTCGTAGAGACGGAACACGAGGTCATCCCCGGAGACGCGATCCAGGATGAGCTCGATGCCGTTGATCAGGACCCTTACGCCGGGTAGTGCCAGGTCCCGGCGCTCGGGACGCATGCCGTGAAGAGAGAGCACCAACGTGCGAGTCCCCTCGGGCACGGGCCAGCGAAGGTTGTCGAGGGTCGCGTCGCCGTCGGTCCAATTGTGGTCGCGGAAGAAGCCGGAGCGCCGCCAGACGGTCGATGGATCGAGGCGAGTGGCAACGGGTTGCTCCAGGGTGTTAATCGGAGGGACGGCGGCCCCGTCCTCCGTGATGATCACGGCATCGATGTCGATTCCCAGGGCCGGCCCGGGGCCCGCGGCGCCGATGGCCTCGAGATCGAGCGGAAAGGAGCGGATGACGAGGTCGAACTCCGCCGGTGCATCGGGGTGGAGACGAAATACGAACACACGCTCGGCGGTATCGACCATTTCCAGCTCTCGACCGCCGGTCGAAAGGCTAAGCCGTACCGCCGCGCGGTCTTCGGCGTCGGGGCGCCATCCCCGGGTGTGGAGCACGACGAAAGTGCCGGACGGCCCCCGCTTGATGCCGCGTAGGATTCCCTCGCCGTTGGTCCACACGTCGTCGACGAAGCCGTCTAAGACCTCCGGATGCTCGCTTGGCCGGAAGGTGGCTGCCCTCTCGGCGAGATCCAGCAGCACGGTGTGGCCGTCCTCGTAAAGTCTCCGGTGCGAGGCGGCCAGCTCCTCGATGACCCGGTTATATCGCTGGTGGTAGCGCAGCATCACCCAGCGCATCTTCGAGCGCGGGTAGCGCTCGCGGATCCTCTCCTCGGTCAGGTTCAGGAGACGCTGAGAGTCGGCGACGCCGCCGTAGGCGAGGTAGGGGATCGACCACCCGAGCAGGTACTCCGCCACCGCCTCACCGCCCTCGAAGATCGGCATGCCGGGGGGCAGGCCGGCCATCCCGGGCAGCGACATGATGAAGACCTGCCGGCGCCGGAAATCGAGCAGGAAGGGCCTCTCGAGGGTAGCCAGGAGACGCCCGCCGCCGGGCATGGCCTCCTCGAGGGCGGTCGCCGCTGCGCGTTCCGCCTCTGAGACGGCGGGCTCACCGTCGAGGGCAGCGACCAGGTTGACGGCGATCTGGCGGAAGGTCGTGCGGACCGCGCCGTAGTTGACCAGCAGGAAACCGAGACTGACCGCCACCGCGACCACCGCCGAGGTGACCGCCCGTCTCGTCGTGCCGTCACCGGGCGGGCGGAAGGCACTGAGCATGAGCGCCAGGAGAGCCGCGGCCGAGACCGGGAAGGCATACCTGGCGAGGCTGCGGTTGACTTCGGGGTCGCCCATCAACACCAGGAGGACGACCGAGACCGCAGTGGCGGCGGCCAGCGCCAGGGCCGGTCGCCGTGGCGAGGTCTCGCGCACGAAGACGATGAGCACCAGCAGCGGTAGCAACCGGGCCATCTGCCTCGAAAGCGACCGCAGCACATCGAGCGCCGGCACGGCAAAGTCGCCTCTGACTGCGGCGAAACCGTCGGTGAAGACGGCGCCGTAGAAACCGGGACCGAAGACCGGGTAGAGCAGGGTGCCGGAAGACTCGAGGATCGACACCATCCAGGGCAGGGTGAAGAGCATCACGAGCCCCCCCGCAACGAGTGCCCACGCCGCCTCCCGGCGCGGTTTGGAGCCGGTAATGACGGCGCACACCGTGGTGAGGAGGAAAAACGTCACCGCGGCGGGGATGAAGGTCGATTTCAGGGCGCACAGCCCGCTCGCAGTGAGGGCGATCAGGGCTGCGCCCGCCAGGGACCCCGGAGCGGGGAGCACTTCGTCCGCAACCAGCCGGAACCAGCTGACCATCAAGACCACCCCGGTGAGCAGGGCCGAGGTGTTCCCGCGCATCGCCAGGTGGGGGAGGGCGACCACCAACAGGGCGGCGAGGAGAGTGAGACGCGGGTCCAGCCGGTGGCGCCGGCCG
>DAOWFV010000055.1 GCA_030637805.1 Acidobacteriota bacterium
CGAGCGGCCCCGCGGGCAGTCATCGCTGCCGTTGGACTGAACCAGGCGTCAGGCTACAGGTCTCAGGTCTCAGGCTTCAGAATTCAGGTCTCATGGAAAAACTCACTGAAGTCACAAAAGGGTCTGACATCGCAGGAATCCGGTCATCGATTTCCGTGCGACTTGCGATGTGCGACCTGAGACCTGCGACCTATTCCTCAGCCGCCAGCCGGACCGGCCTCGCGGTCCGGGGATCGCCGCTGCGCCGGTCGATCACCGAGGCGTAAAGGGCCAGGGGTTCGTTGATCTCCACGCTGACCAGGAAGCTCTCGATGCTCCCGCAGGGTGCGCCCTCCTCCGTCGAGGGTCTGAGCCAGATCTGGCGCCAGCTCCCCGCCGGGATCTGAAGCAGGTGGGGGAGTACGACAGAGCGGCCGTCGATCACCGCCTCGCGCCCGCTCACATGGGGTACGTCGAGCACGACCTCGACCGCAGCGCCGCCGGGGTTGGCGAAGCCGATGAATGTATCGAATTCGGCCTCGCCGCAGGGGTTGCGGTGCCACATGAGGGCGGGCAGCAAGTAGGTTCCGGCGGCCGGAAGCTGCTCGATAGGGATCGCCTCGAATGCCTCGCCGCGCCCCGAAAGCACCCCGGTCGGCTGTTCTTCCTCACTGCCTGCCACGTTGACCAGGCGGCTGGTGACGTGGATCGGGCCGTCGGCCCTGAGTACCAATCCGCCCCGGACCTCCTCGGCGCATCCGAGGTCGGTCGCGAGACCGGAGGCGGTCCAGACTACTGCCGAGTGCGGAGGCACCACGCGGGTCGGAGGCATGAAGAGATCGCACGGAGTGGGCTTGGTGATGCGTCCGGGGAGGTGGCGCGCGAGCGTCACCTGGACCGGTTGGTCGCCGGGGTTGGTGAGGTAGATCTCGGAGTTCCAGAGATCGCCGTTGCGCCCCTCGAGATTATGGGCGAAGACCGGCAGCACGAGCTCGCCGGCCGCGGCGGGCAGGGTGGCGAGCATCACGATCAGTGTTGGAATCCATCGACTGCGCAGCATTTCCAGGCTTTCTCCCACCCCGGGACGCTCCGGGTCCCTTATTGTATACGGAATAGGGGTGAGGGGTGTTGATATCACGTAACACGCATCATGGCGGTGCGGGTCAGGTCACAGGTCTCAGGTCACAGGCTTCAGGTTTCGGGCTTCATTGAAATATTCGTGGAAGTTACAAGAAATGGTTTGACACCCAGGAGCTTCTTCTGCGACATGGGACTTGCGACTCGCGACTTGCGATGTGCCCCCTGCGACCTGAGACTTGAGACCTGCGGTGTGCGACCTGTGACCTGTGACCTGAGACCTATGACCTGCGGGGTGATGGATAATGCTTATCGGGAAGGGGGGGCCATGGATCTTCCGGCCGGCGCCATTGCTCCGGTGCCAACACCGCTCACTATCGATAACCAGTTCGATTCCTCAGCACAGAAGGCGCACCTCGACTGGCTGGCATCGGAGGGCCTCGACGGCGCCCTGGTTCTCGGCACCAACGGTGAGTTTCCCTCTTTCTCTCTCGACGAGCGCCGCGCGGTGGCCGAGGGAGCTGCCGCGGCGAGTCCGGACATTCAGATGTTGCTCGGTGTGGGTTCGTGCGCCCTGCCCGAGGTTGAGGAGATGCTGGGGGTGGCGGTGGCCTCCGGGTATTCTGCGGTCCTCTGCCCGCCGCCCTTCTACTACCGCGCCGCACCGGTGGAGGGGGTGGCTGAGTTCTTCCGGGCGGTCCTCGATCATTCGCCTCTGCCGGTTCTGCTCTACCACATACCGCAGGTCAGCGGAGTTCCCATCTCCGACCGCCTGCTGGATCTGATCGGCGAGCATGAGAACCTGGCCGGGGTCAAAGACAGCTCGGGGGACGAGGACGAGCTGCGCCGCCTCGCAGCTCGCTTCGCCGACCGAGCCTACGTGGTGGGCAGCGACCGCCTGGTGCGCGCCTGCCTCGAGGCTGGGGGCCGGGGCAGCATCAGCGCGGCGGCCAGCGTTGCCCCCCGGCTCGTGTGCGCGGTCCATCGCGGAGAGGCGGAACAGAAAGAACTCGATGCGCTTCGGGGGCTGCTCGAAGAGTACGGCCTCGGAGCGTCGGTGAAAGCTATCCTGCGCCGCTGTGGGTTCGGCGATTTTGCCACCCGCCCCCCGCTCGTCGGCCTGGATCCTTCAAGGACAGACGAGCTGTGGACGGCGTACTGCCGTCTCGTTCCGAGAGAGCATCGGCCGAAAACGTCAGGGTGAGGATTTCAGGTACCTCCCAACACCGGTTCATCGCTCTGGATCTGCGCTTCCGATTTGCGGCGCGACCTTCTGCCATCGCGCTCCCCGAGAGGATGCCAGGCACGCCGATGTGACGATGAGGACATCGTCACATCGGGAGCCAGACACCTCCGAAGTAACGCGCCCGGGCGCGGGCATCTCGCTCCGAGCGACCTGAATGCTCCCTCGCGCCGATAATTCC
>DAOWFV010000120.1 GCA_030637805.1 Acidobacteriota bacterium
GGATCCGGTGATAGGCTTCGGCGCAGTCGCCCGCGGCCCACACCGCGGGGTGAGACGTCTGCTGGTTCTGGCTGACCCAGATGGCGCCCGTGTCGCCGCTTCGCAGGCCGGCGGCGGCCGCCAGCTCCGCGTTGGGCCTGGCTCCCACGGCCACCAACACGAGATCAGCCTCGAAGCGCCCCCGGTCCGTGACGACCGCACCTACCCGGCCGTCGGCACCCGCCTCGGCTGCCTCCACAGCGGTGTCGGTGTGAACCTCCACGCCGTGGCTGGCGAGAGTTTCGCCGACCACGGCGACGGTCTCCTCGTGCCACCCCGGCAGAAGCTGTGGCAACTTTTCGACGACGGTGACCTCGAGGCCCCGCGCGGTCAGCACGTGGGCCATCTCCATGCCGATATATCCGGCGCCGATAACCACCGCCCGCCCGGGGCCGTTTTCGAGGGCTTTCTTTATTCTGGCGCCGTCGCCAAGCTCGCGCAGCACCTCGACCCCGGGCAGGTCGAAACCGGGCAACGGCAGGCGTGCCGCCCGCGCACCCGTGGCAATGACCATGGCGTCAAAGGGCTCGTGCCGTTCCCCGCCGCCTTCCAGGTCGGCGACGGTTACCACCATCTGGTCGAGGTCGATACCGGTCGCCTCGTGATTGAGGTGGAGGTCGATCCCGCGCTCCGACCGGGCCTTCTCCGGGCTGAGCACCACCAGGTCCTCGATGGCGCGCTCTGGATCCTCGATGTTGTACGGCATTCCGCAGGCGCCGTACGAGATGTGGGCGCCGCGCTCCAGCACCGTCACCCGCGTGTCCGGGCGGCGGCGCCGAATCTGGCTGGCGGCGCTCATTCCGGCCGCTACGCCTCCCACCACCACGACCCGTCCCAGAGCTTTCTTCGGAGGTTTCATCGGATGATCTTACCGCTTCAACGCCTTGCAGGCTAGAGGCCCGGGCAGGCCTGTGGTGATGCTATTCTCCGCAGTGGCGGAGCGCGTTGGCCCGCACTTCTCACCAGGTCCCGTCGCGAGGGCGGCGAGGTGGCGTGGGCTGGAGCGAGCGAATCGAGAAAGCGCCGCCGCGTGCTGTGCATCGCCGCCCGCAGTAGAGACCTGGTGAGAAATGCGGGCTAGAAAAGGAGGACGGTATGAACGCGACGGTACGGAGCGCGGCGGCGGTGATATCGGTCCTCTTGCTGGCACTTCTGGCCGCGGGCTGTGAGGACACCACGCCGACCCCGGCTGAGCGGGAGGCGGTCGAGACCGCGGTTCGCAGCTACCTCGATGCGCTCGCCGAGGCGTACTCGACCCTGGACGTGAGTCCCCTGGAGGGCCTTGCCAGCCCCAACGAGATCCAGACGGTGGAGAAGCTGCTCAGGACGCTTGCTCTCTCCGGAAACGACCGCGTCGATTCCGAGCTCATCGGCTTCGATGTCGAGACGATGATCGTCTTTCGTCGGATCAACGCCACGGTGCGGCTGATCGAGGTCTGGGACGTGACCCGATATAACCTCACCACCGGACAGGTGAAGGGCCGCAACCCGAGCTCGTTGCAGAACACCGTCCTCCAGCTTCGGCGGATCGAGGGCGCATGGCTCGTGATCGGGCGGACAGTGACGCTCCAGGACGTCGCGGAGGACCCCCCGGCCGAGGACACGGGGGGAGAAGGCGAGGAGTCCGGTTGAGCCGCGACCCGGTGGTGGTGGTGGTGGGCCGGCCCAATGTCGGCAAGTCCACCCTGTTCAACCGACTCACCGGCCGGCGCCGGGTCCTGGTCCATGACCTGCCCGGCGTGACACGAGATCGTATTTTTGGTGATGCGGAACGGCCGGGAGGCGGCCGCGTCACCGTGGTCGACACGGGCGGGTTGTTGATGGTGGACGAGGACGTCTTCATACCCTTGATCCGGGGTCAGGCGGAGGTCGCCATCCGCGACGGCGACGCCGTGATTTTCCTCCTGGATGGAGCCGTCGGTCCGATCCCGGAGGATGTGGAGATCGCCGAGTATCTTCGCGGTCTGGGCGTGCCGATCGTGCCGGTGGTGAACAAGGGAGACCGCAAGGGCGTTGATTTGCAGGCATACGAATTCCACCGCCTCGGTCTCGGAGACCCGGTGGTGATTTCGGCGGAGCATGGCGTCGGGATGGATCTCCTCTGGGAGGCCCTGGAACCCCACCTCCCGGCGGTGGTTGAGACCGAGGCCGACGACGAGGATTCGGCTCAAGAGGTGCGGGTCGCCGTGATCGGGCGGCCGAACGTGGGCAAGTCGTCGCTCATTAATCGTCTGGTCGGAGACTCCAGGGTGCTGGTGAGCGAGGTGCCGGGAACGACCCGTGATGCCGTGGACGTGATCCTCGAGCGGGATGGAGTCCGGTTCCGATTCGTGGACACTGCCGGCATCCGCCGCAAGGGGCGTACCGACCGCGGGCCCGAGGTGCTCTCTGTGATGATGGCCCGCCGCGCCATGGAGCGGGCCGAGCTCTGCCTGCTGATGGTCGATGCGTCGGAGGGCATCACCCGGCAGGATGCCCACGTGGGCGGCTACGCCTGGGAGGCGGGGCGGGCGGTGGCGCTGGTGGTCAACAAGTGGGATCTGGTGAGGGACCGTGAGGAGGGGCGGAGGCGGATCGAGGACCAGGCGGCCCAGCAGTTGAAGTTCATGCGCCATTCGCCGCAGGTCTTCCTCTCGGCGCTCAACGGGAAGGGCGTGCATCGGCTTTTCCCAACCATGAGTGACCTCGATCACGCCTTCCGGAGGCGTATTTCAACCACCGATCTCAACCGGATCCTCCGTGATGCCTGGGATCAGCGCCCTCCATCAGCCTCCGGCAGGAGCGCGCCAAAGCTCTACTATTGCTCGCAGGTACACCATGCGCCGCCGCACTTCGTGCTCTTCACAAACCTTTCCCAGAAACCGCACTTCTCCTATCTCCGTTACCTGGAGAACATTCTTCGAGACGCCCTCGGTTTGGCGGGAGTGCCGATTCGGGTTATCATCAGAGGACGGAAGAGCTGAGGTACATCCATGGTTTTCTTCAATTACGCACTGCGCAAGCTCAATGCGAAGATCGTGTATTACGGTCCCGGGCTGTGCGGAAAGACGACGAACCTGCAGTGGATCCATGACCACTTCGAGGGCGGCCAACGCGGCAAGATGATCTCTCTCGCCACCGAGGGTGACCGGACCATCTTTTTTGATCTCCTGCCAATCGAGATCGGCACCATCCGCGGCATGCAGGTGACCCTTCAGCTGTACACCGTACCCGGCCAGGTCCATTACAACTCCACCCGCCAGCTGGTCCTGCGCGGCGCCGACGGGGTGGTCTTCGTGGCCGATTCCCAGCGCACCATGCAGACCTCGAATCTGGACTCCTTCAAGAACCTGCAGGAGAACATGCTCCTGCAGGGCATCAACCTCGAAACCTCCCCCCTGGCGCTGCAGTTCAATAAACGCGACCTCCGAGACCTCATCTCCACCGAGGAGCTCAACGAGCAGCTGAACGTCTACTCGGTTCCCATCTTCGAGGCCATCGCCACCGAAGGCGTCGGCGTCCAGGAAACACTGGAGGGTATCGTCAAGCTGGTGATGCGAAGTCTGCGCGAGCGCTACGAACCGGTGGCGGGCGTGGGCGCGAAAGTGCAACCAGCACCAGCGCGGCCGCCGACCGTACCGGCCGCTCCGCCCGAACCGATGGCGCCGAGCATCTCCCCGCAGCCGGCCGGTGGCATGGAACCACCGTCGCCGGCGACGACCTTCCCGGCCGGCGAGACTCCCTTCGCGGGTCAGTCGGCGGGCGCGGCGGGCTTCGCCAGCACCCTGGAACCGCCCCCGGTCGGGGAGGTTCCGGCAGACGGGACCTTTGAAGACGAGGTGAACACCGCGGTCTACGATCTCGGCAAGGAGACGGCCGGCGACGA